>JBEBSM010000399.1:0-3040 GCA_040394315.1 Lujinxingia vulgaris | reverse complement strand
ATACGATTACGAGTGGAATCGCCGCGGCGAGCGCGGCCGTGTAAAGCATCCACCGTCCTGCGAGTGCGACTGGCCACAGGCCTGTCAGGGGAATCAAGCTGGCGAGGACAGCGAGTACGCCGAATTGGAAGGCGCGGGGAAAGTGAAATGCGTTGGTGCCGAAAGTTTCCCGTGCAAGCGAAATGAGCGTCAGGCTGACGAACCCGAGAAAAACTACGTGGAGGTAGATCAGTCGAAGACCGATTTGCTCCGCCCAGCGAGCGATAAATGGCATGCCTGCTAAAAGCATTGCCGATGTTTTAAGCACGAGCAGTGCGAGTGCTATCCGAAGGTTTCGCTGGCTATTTTTGAGCGTCCGAATGTTCCAGAGATGTCCGAGCAAACCCAGTGCGTACAAAAAGGCGCCGGCTGAGGCCAGATATTGCAAGAAAGGCGAGCTCAAGCGTCCCGGTAGCGCAAGGAAATATAGACTGGATAAACCGACAACCATGAGCGTGTTGGATGCCCGAAGCAGCGGCGTCATCGGTCGGTCGTCGCGTGCGTAAATCAGGCCCAGCGTTGCAAAAATAAGCCAGCCATCACCAAATACGTCGACAAAAAAATGGATCATGATGGCAAGCCAGAACGGATCTTTTACGCCAGCTCCGATCAAAGCGCCTTCGCCCCATGCGCCAAACGAGGAAATCACCAGCAAAATGACGGCGATGTCGAATGCCCGAAGCGCTGCAGTTCGTGGACGTTTCCAGGTTGCATGTGCATAGGCAGCCGCAAATCCGTACCAGGCGATCATCGCGAAACCGCTTACTATCGGTGCCAGTGGCATCGTGGCAAATCCGATGTCGTAACTTCTGTAACCGTGCATCAAAAACGGCTGGAAACAGAGCATAGCCAGAAGCCACGACAACCAAATTGTGATGCGGATTTGGGTTCCAGCGGGTCTGATTTTAGCGGCGTTACCAACTGAAATTCGGTGCCAGGTTGCAGCCATTAGCGTCATTGCAGCCGGCGTAACCCAGCCCATTAACATAAGGTGGGAGTGTGCATGTCGGATATGTGCCGGTTCAAACCCTGCGGAAAAACTATCGATCATGCCGACGCGAAATAGCAGTCCGCCGGCAGCCGCGAGGACAAACGCGAACAACGACGCTATCCATATCCGATGAAGTTTTAGATGATTTCGCTCAAAAGCAGCGTTGTTTTCATGCATTGCGCACTTCTTTCCGAGGTCATTGAGCAGCGAAAAATCGCATTCCTTCAAGAAGTAAATTCTAAGGGGCGTAAATTCTATTGAGAATGATCTGGATCATATTGTCGGTCGACGCGACTTTATCTGGCTGCTTAACTTGTTCAGGTGTACCTGAAAGCGGTAGACTTTACGCTAGGCGTCCCGAGCGCTTGTTATCGGAACTGAGCTATCAAACATAAGCGGATGACCGGATTGCCCCGAACTTCAGCAGTTGATGAGAAATATTATGGACAAATTAGCAGCACTCCGTGAGCTGGCCTTATTCGAAAACATCGATGATGCGACGCTCAAGCCGTTGCTCGATTACTTCATCGTGAAACGGTTCGAACGAGGCGATTCGATATGGCGAGAAGGGGCAACCGCGGTCAACTTTACCTTTATCGTTGACGGAATGATCAAAATTGCCAAATACCGCAATGATGGCCGCGAGGTTATTTTGGGTGTTTTTGGAGCGGATGAAACCGTCGGGCACGTCGCTGTTTACAGCCAGGTTCCTTATCCCGCATCCGCCGTCGCCCTTGAGGATACGACCGTTCTCGAAATCTTTCGTGGCCACTTCTATGGGACGATTCAGCGAACGCCGGCATTGCTTGAAGCCATCATGCTTAACATGATGGAGCGCAATCGAGAGCTGGTCCAACGACTGCATGAAGTTACAATCGCAAGTGCTGAACAAAGATTAGCGCTGTTGTTTTGCAAGTTTTCAGAATCCCTGGGCAAGCGCGTCCCGCTCGGAGATGGTAGGTGGGGCGTGTTTATCAACATCCCACTCTCTAGAAATGATCTGTCTGAGTTGATTAACGTGCGGGTGGAAACTGCGATTCGATTGATGAGCCGATGGAATAAAGAAGGGCCGATTCGGACCGAAAAGCATGGATTTACCGTAACAGATCCCGAGACACTGTTGGCACTTTCGCAGTCAAGTGATTAACGCAATCTACGACGATATGATCCAGATCAGTGGGGCTGCCGGTTAGGCGTGTATAATTATCGCGCGGAAGGAATTGTGCTTCCATATTATGTCTATGGCGAGGTCTGGAAATGCTAGAAACAGAAAACGTTTTGCATAGTCACAGCACGATGAACCGATTGATTGAAGAAATTCGGGTTCATACAGACTTATTGGTAGATCCGCTAATGGATCACGCCGAAGTGCGTGTACTATTTGAAGAATTGTTGGGGTTTGTTGCTCATTTCGGTGTTGAATTACGTGAACACGTCGCTGCGGAAGAGCGTGATGTTTTTCCAGTGCTTAAGCGTCGGATAGCGGTGAAATATGGCGCAAATATAGACCATCTCTATCATGAACACCGCGGGCTTGAGGCAGCACTTGGCCATGTATCGAATGAACTTGAGCGTGCGTTGAAATCTAATGATTGTGCGTCGTTTAGAAGCCAAATTACGGCCCATGTACAAGACCTTATTGATAATTTTTACGCGCATGGTCGCAACGAACGAGAAGCGTTTATTCAGGCAGGTATTGAGTCCTCTCATCCGTGATATTCTGAATAGAAAGATTTTGTGCGTAAAGTATGGGCTGAATCGGGAGTGGAGAGTAGCGTGTGTAGATTCCATCAGAATGGGGGAAGTTGGGAATCTCAAGACTTTTCGGATGGAATAGTTGTGAAGATTTTGTAGCTTCGCAGGTCTGGCGTGGCAGGCAGTGCTTGTAAAAACGAAGTTCCAATTTCGACGTTTCGTGCCGTCCGCGACGTTTCGAAGAATTTCAGACACAACGCTGCCTTGTCATTTCTATTGAAATTCATTTTTTCTAGAAATCTTCGTGTCGCGCCC
>JBEBSM010000398.1:0-3043 GCA_040394315.1 Lujinxingia vulgaris | reverse complement strand
GCGGCGCAGATTATGCGCGTCGGCGAGGAAGCTGAGATTGAGGGGCGTGTGAGTATTGTGCCGCAGCAATACGATCCGAGCGAGTCGGTCGCTGCCAATCGTTGGCTTGGGCCGAACCGAAAAGCCTGTCAGACGCCAAAACACCGCGATGGTTGCCGGGCGCTTTCGCTGTTGCTGGATCAGTCGGAATTGATTGAGGCGTTGGAGTGGTTGTTGACCGCGAGTGCGAATACGGCCGCTGAATTTGAAGAATGCAAAGAAAAGCGTAACTGCAACTGGAATCCGGAAGCCAAAGAAGACGGGAAATACATCGTAAATTACAATTACAACCTAGGAAAATCGAAACAAACGATTACCTGGGAAGTTTCTCTGGATAAAGGCGTTGTGGTCCCCGTCGACCGCGTCAGTGAGCTTGCATTTCACGCAATTCATCCGCGGAAATAGAGCGTTTCACGTCGGTTTTGCGGGTGAATGTTAACTGGCTTTGGCTGGTATTTTGTCTAAAGCAAGTAGGAAGAGATTGTCTAATCAACGGGAAGACGCGCTGAAGTTGCGGCACGATTTTTTGAAAAGTCTTGTTCACGATTCTCCAAGCGCCAAAGAAGGTTTAACCGTTCGCAGTTATGGTGATGCGGAAGCAGAGACCGTTCGGTTTTTTCTATACCAGGATGTGCTCGAAGAGCTTGCGTTCGCATCGCATTATCGTAATGAATGTTGCTTTGCAGTACTTCGCGGCCACTTTGCGATGGACGACCTGGGGGCATTTATCGAAGTAAGCGGTTTTGATGGTCTGGAATACGTTTCCGATATTGGAGCCGTGTTCAGCGAAATTCGTGAAACGGTTGAACAGAGCATGCGTGAAATTTCGCGTGGCGAAGTGGAGGGCGGCCGACACGTCGTCGGGCTGTTCGTCGGAAATCCAGGCAGCGGCGCAAAACTTGATGAAGATATTGCACGGACACATTTAAGTCTTTTCAATATGCCTTTTCAGATTGCGGCAGTAATTGATCCGACATCGCAGGAAATCGGTGTATATACACGTGCTCCACGCTCAAAGTTTCATAGCGCCGCGTTTTATGTCGTAAAGATCGATGAGGCCGTGGAAGAAAGTTTGGAAAAACCGGCCGAAGAAGTCTTGAATGCAGAGGGAAATGAAGATGAATCGGCGGTCGAAGGTCTGATCGTTTGAAACGTATAAGTAACCGATGAAACATTTATTGAATGTTTAATGAGAGGAATGGAAGATGACGGAAATTATTGAGATCATTGCGCGGGAAATCCTCGACAGTCGTGGCAATCCAACGGTGGAGTGTGACGTCATTTTGGCGAGTGGCGTAGTTGGCCGCGCGGCTGTTCCGAGTGGGGCGTCGACGGGTGAATATGAGGCCGTTGAGCTGCGCGATGGCGATCCGAAACGTTACGGCGGCAAAGGCGTCGACCGTGCAATCGCGAATATTCACGAGATCATCGGACCTGAGTTGATTGGCGAAGATGCGACCAACCAGACCCTTATCGATCATATCATGATTGCGCTGGATGGCTCGCCAAACAAAGCCGTGCTGGGTGCGAACGCGATTCTTGCGGTAAGTATGGCGGTTGCGCATGCGGCTGCTGACGCGCTTGGAATGCCGCTTTATCGCTATATTGGTGGTGTGCGCGCTTGTACGTTGCCTGTGCCGATGATGAACATCATCAACGGTGGCTCGCACGCAGACAACACGGTCGATATTCAGGAATTCATGATTATGCCGGTCAGCGCATCGTCGATTGCTGAAGCCGTGCGATGTGGTGCGGAGATTTTCCATGCACTTCGCAGCGTGTTGCAAGCCAAAGGTTACAGCACGTCGGTGGGCGATGAGGGCGGTTTTGCACCGAACTTGAAGTCTAATCGTGAAGCGCTTGACCTGATCATGGATGCGATTCGCAAAGCGGGTTATGCGCCAGGAACGGACATCGTTCTTGCGCTGGACGCTGCGGCCAGCGAGTTTTACGACAAGGAATCGGGCAAATACAATCTCGAGGGCGAAGGACGTTCGTTCACATCGAGTGAGTTGACCGATTATTATGAAGAACTCTGCAATGCGTATCCAATCGTAAGCATCGAAGATGGTCATGATGAGGACGATTGGGACGGCTGGAAAGAGATGACCGACCGTCTTGGGTCTCGCGTGCAGATTGTCGGCGACGACTTGTTTGTAACGAACACCGAACGATTGCGTCAGGGTATTGAGTCGGGCACGGCCAACTCGATTTTGATCAAGGTTAACCAGATTGGAACCCTGACCGAAACACTCGATGCTATCGACTTAGCGCATCGCCATGGCTATACGACGGTGATCAGTCATCGTTCGGGTGAGACGGAAGACACCACGATTGCACACCTTGCGGTTGCGGTTGGTAGTGGTCAGATCAAAACCGGAAGTCTGTCGCGCTCGGATCGTGTTGCGAAATACAACGAATTGATCCGCATCGCTGAAGAACTCGAAGGTGTCGCGAATTATCCAGGAATGGATGCCCTGCGCGTTAAGCGATAATCAGTTCGTAGTGCATGTGCATTGCTTCCTGTAATTGCCTGAAATCATTGTGTTTGTAGCGTTGTTGTGTAGACGCAGGTGCCGGGCCGTTAATGTCAGATGAGTCGACAGCCTCATTGACATCGACGGCCCGGCCGCGCTAGATAGCACGGCACTTACGTGCTCTAAAAAGCTGTGTAGATACAGCTTTGCGTAGTGAAAAAATCAGCAAGAATGGAGACACACACAATGATGACTGAAGAACTGCCATCAATCATAGAAGAGTTGCAAGAGCGTCTGGTTGAGCTCGGGAGGTTCCTTTGACCTGGAACAACTGCGCGCGCGAGTAGAAGAAATTGATGCCATCAGCCAGGATCCGACCTTTTGGAATGATTCCGACGGTGCGCTGGTACTGATGAAGGAGCGGGGCGATATTCTCGACCTGCTCGGTGTTGTTGAAGGTCAAAGCGACGCTCTGGAAGAAGCAACGATGTTTATCGACATGGCCAAAGAGGCCGGTGGCGATGGCG
>JBEBSM010000397.1:0-3088 GCA_040394315.1 Lujinxingia vulgaris | reverse complement strand
GATAGGTCTGATCGCCCCAGGGAATGGCGAAGAGCACGCGTTCGTCGGTCGGGTGAAAGCAGACGACGGCGTGTTGGACGGGGAGTTTTTCGTGGTTGACGACGATATGCACGCCTTTTGTTGGGCGGAGGAGCGAATTGCGTTGTTCGCCGCTCATGGAGCGCGTGCGGTCGGTCCAGGGGCCGGTGGCGTTGATTACGACGCCTGCTTTTACTTCGCGGAGTTCGCCGCTGAAGGCGTTTTTGATGACGGCTCCTTCGATTCTTCCGGCTTCGTCTTTGAGAAACGAGACGGCTCGCGCCCAGGTGACGACGGTGGCGTCGTGTTCGATGGCGGAGATCGCGTTTTCAAGCGTGAGGCGCGCGTCGTCGGTTGCGCAGTCGTAATATAACGGTGCGCCTTTCAGGTTTTCGGTGGTCAGGCAGGGTTCTTCCTGCTGGATGTCGCGAACGCGTAGTTTGCGGGGACGTTTTGGCGAGCGAAAGAGTGAAAGTCCTTCGTACAGCCACATGCCGGCGTTGATTGTAGTGAGGTTGCGCGGCGATTTTTTGTAGACGGGGAAGAGAAACCCGAGCGGTTGGACGAGGTGTGGTGCGATATCCAGGAGGATGCGGCGCTCGCTGACGGATTCAAAGACCAGGCTGAACTCGAGCTGTTCGAGGTAGCGCAATCCGCCGTGCACAAGTTTGGAGGAGCGTGAACTTGTGCCGTAGGCAAGGTCTTTCATTTCGACGAGTGCGACGGAGAGGCCGCGCATGGCTGCATCGCGCGCGATACCCGCGCCGTTGATGCCTCCGCCGATGATCAATACGTCGACGGATTCTCCTAATTGGTCCCACATTTGTTGCCGAGTCGCCATGATTGCTGTCCTGTTTTTTGAGTTGGCTCAATAGATCCTGTTTCGCGTCGCGAGATTATGCGGAGTGGTCCGTAGCCGCAACCCTGACGAGAAGTAAGCGTGTTTTGAGAGGTTTTTGAAATAATTGTTTGGCGAATTGAAAACGGTAACTAGGGTTGTTCCGCCAGCAGTAAATGAATTTTTTGGATGGGAGTCGAACAAACCTATAAAGGGTTTTTGGAGAGCCATATTTATGGAATCACAGGCGGAAGGAATTCAAATGTATAGCCACTCGCCGCGTCCAATCTCAGGGATTGCGGATAGTCAGGAAGTGCATCATAGCTCGATTACGTGCATCAGCCCGGCGACCAATCAGTTGATCGCAGAGGTACCGGTAATGGTGAGCGAAGCGATGTTGCGTGCAGTACAGCAGGCGCGCGATGCGCAACGCAGCTGGCGGCGTTATGAGATCGCGGATCGTGTGCACTGTCTGCGGCAAGCGAGTGAAAAACTGCTGGATCACCGTCAAGAGTTGCTAGATTTGCTCAGTGAAGAAACGGGGAAAACACGGCCGGATGCGATGGTCGAGTTATTGAATCTCTTTGATACGATAACTTACTATCTTGAGCATGCTTCGGAAATGCTGGACAGCCGCAAGGTTGCGGTGCATTTGCTGCGCAATAAACGTGTGCGCGTGTCGTATGCGCCGGTGGGAGTGGTGCTCAACATTTCATCGTGGAGCCTGCCGTTGGAGCTTGCGATTTGCCCGGCGATTCCTGCGCTTCTGGCTGGAAATGCGGTCATCATTAAGCCGTCCGAATATACACCGCTTATTGCAATGACGGCTGCGCGCATCATCAACGAATCGGGCATGCCGCGTGGACTTTTGCAGGTATTGCCGGGCTATGGTGAGGCGGCAGAAATGCTCTGTCATCAGGTAGATGGCGTTGTTTTTTCGGGGAAAACACAGACCGGACGCATTGTGGGCAGAATTGCAGGTGAACGCCTGATCCCGAGTGTTCTTACGTTGTCGGCGAAGGATGCAATGCTGGTTCTCAATGATGCAGATCTGGAGCGAAGTGCGCACGGCGCGGTGTGGGGAGCCTTTTTTCATGCCGGACAGACAGGAAATTCCATCGAACGGGCGTACGTGCAAGAAGATGTTTATGACGCGTTTGTTGCGCGTGTCGTTACGCTGACCAAGCAGCTTCGTCAGGGAGATCCGATTGATTCCGAGGTTGATGTCGGCGCGATGACAAAGCCCGAGCATATCGAGGTTCTGGATTCTCAGATTGCAGATGCAGTGCGGCGCGGTGCGACTGTTTTGGTTGGCGGCAAGCAGCGTGAAGATCTGGAAGGACACTTCTACGAACCAACAGTTCTGGTGGGCGTGACCGATGATATGCGAATCATGCGCGAGGAAACATTCGGGCCAGTTTTGCCGATCATGCGCGTTCGGTCGCCTGCCGAAGCGGTTCAGCGCGCGAACGATCTCAACTTTGGGCTGGGAGCCTCGGTGTGGTCAAAAAATACCGAAATCGCACATGAGGTTGCGCGTCAGCTCGATTGTGGCGGCGTGTGCATCAACGATGTCATGATGAATTCGCTGGTAATCGAAGCGCCGTTTGGTGGAAACAAGAGTTCGGGGAGTGGTCGCCGCAAAGGACTGGAAGAACTGCGCACGTTTACGACGTCTAAGACGGTCCTGGAAGATGTTTTTCAGCTTAAACGTGAGCCATTCTGGTATCCGTACAACACCATGATCGAGAAAGCGCTCGATAAGACCCTTGTGATGTTGTATCGCAAGAGTATTACACGAAAAATCACTGGTTTATTGGGGCGAAGTTAACGAACAGCCCGGTTACGGGCTGCGTTTACTTTAGTTTTTTAACTTCCGTGCGGAGTCGTTTGATGACATCGGGCATCGACGACTCTTGCGCGCGTTTGCGCAACCAATCGGGCACGGCGGTGTTGGGGATCGCGTGAACGCTATAAACAACAAAAGTGCGGTTGGGGTCGCCTGCAAATTCTTGGAGTACCCAGCTTCCATCGTTCAGTTCGTAATCGCCTTCAAGCAGCGTCCAGGTGCGCGACCAGGTGGGCGGACCGCTGACGTGTTTCGCGGTGGTCGTGGCACGAAGATTTGAGAGCGGAAACGGAAGTTCCACGGTCACGTCGCAGATGTAGGTGTCGCCGGTCTTTTTGACAAGTTTCGCAGCTTTAATGCGTGTCATGCGCTGTTTGTATTTT
>JBEBSM010000396.1:0-3095 GCA_040394315.1 Lujinxingia vulgaris | reverse complement strand
CAGATGATTCCGTCCGCACCGGCATCCATCATGAACTGCCCCAATTGTGAGTACAGAAGTGAGTCCATCGACCCGGTGCTGCCCGGCAGACTATGCTCAAAAAACGACCAGCCCTGCGCATCGATCCGGTACAATCGTGACCAGGTTGCGTTGAACATGCTCGGCCCGACCGCGAAGAAAAATGCTCCCTGATTCGATACGGACAATTCCCCGCTCGGCAACGCCAGCCCCTCAACCAGCGCCATATACGAGAACACCAACTTCTCACCCTCGCTGTTGAGCAACGCGCGAATCGTACCACCATCACTGGCAGAACCGTCCGTTTCATACGCCCACAGCTCTCCGGTTTCGCCGTCGCCTCCAAAACTCAAAACCAAAAGTTGTTCACCATTCGCCAACTGATGAATCGGCTGTCCCGCCGTCACACCTTTGACTTCGTCGCCACTATCCTTGAAACGAACAGGCGCAACCGGCTTGAGCGCAACGTCTACACGTTCAAGCTTTCCACCATCTGCTTCATTCGCAACAAGCCAGCCCGTTTCAAGCGAAGTCTTCGCATCGGTTACCCAGGAAATAATCTCTATATCTTTACCAAAATAAGCAGGCGAGGCATCCGGCTCGTCATCGAGCTGAACACGAACCCAACCACCTTGATCGATATCGGTAAACACAAAACTGGTGTTCATCGGATGCTGTAGATCGAAGTGAATAAATCGCTTCGTCTGCGCCAAAATACTTGCACCTACCTCGCTGGTCCCAACCCGCACTGGCACAACAGTATCGGGTGTCGGATCGGTCGAAACGCGGCGCAACTCCCCGCGCAAAAACGGCGGCATCGATGCCCCGGTCTCATCGTCCTTGCCGCGCACAGAATAGAAAATCTGGCTAACGTGGAAATCCTCAATCGTCTGCGATGCCGTCTTCACCGTGGCACCATGGACCGAATCGTAATGGAAATTGATAAGCTCAATCCCATCGTCCACAAGCTCTGCACCAAGCTCGGGCGTACGCGGATTGAAGGCGTACAGTCCGTGGGAGCCTTCCTCGCTAGACGTAAAAAACAGGCGACGCTGATTGTTCGCATCACCTTCAAGGCCCTCTAAAATCGGCACCTCAATCGCACCACCACGCGAGTCATTGTCGTCCGACTCGCCGCCGCCGCCGCACGCCACAACACCAGTCGTCATGGCCGCGACCATCAGCGTAGTCAGTGTTCTTTGAACCCAAACATTTCGCAATTTTGTCTTCATTCGTCAGCTCCGTATTGCATGGTTCACACCACAAAAATATCAGCTACGCATCCTGTAAATGTACGCGCTGAACATTGCAAAATGTTCACGGTCATACAACCCCCAACCTGTCATTTGTTGTTAGAAACTTAACTTCACACGCAAACCATTTACAAAAAAAGCGGGATTGCCATTTCGGCAATCCCGCTTCATCGAACAGCCAAACCGTTCAAACCGGTTCCATGTTCTTTAACTTACGCCGCGTCGTACCCACCACAACTCGCGTAAAGAAATGACTGAACGTCGATCATATCCTTTGGCCCGAGCTCTTCCGTGATATTTGCCCAGGTTTTACCCATCCGCAACAATCGCGCGTACGTCGGCCAGTTCGGCATCGTATCGTAACCAATATCAAACGCCAGCGTGTTCGCTGCGCGACGCGTAATGACGGGCTTTAAGAACATATGACGTTTCGGTTGGGCCAAGAATGGCAACAACGTAATATTCTGCCACGCGAACACACGCGACTCACCAACCTGAGGCAGCGACGCGCAAACATTCACGTAATTTCGAAAAGCTTTTTCTAGACGCTCGTCGGTCTCGTCGGTCTCGTCGTATTCAACTTCCAAAAGATCGTTCAACGCACCAAAATAGTTGCGCGCTGCATAGTCGATATCCAGCGCCTCAAACAACGTAGCTGCTTCCAACCGAGACAACAGGTTGGCCTGCTCGACCAGAGTTCTCGTACGCGTTGCAAGTTCATCCATCTTATTGTCCGCAAGAAGTGCGGCAATCTGACCCTTGCCGAAGCTTTCGACAAACAGACGATGGGATTTTTCGCGCTTTGAACGCTCGCTTTCGATATAATCTGAGTCTTCAAAACCTCGTGGCCATTGCGCCAAAAACGCCGCAACCGCCGCATCTGCACTCAAACGCTCAGTCGGCAATACCCAGTTCCCACCCTCTTCCGACAGCGGAGTCAAGTTATCCAGCACCGGATCGGACTGCACTTCAGCAAGCGAAATCCCCGGAAAAGAGCTCTTAAATATGCGAGCTGTACGCTCACTCTGATCGCGAAACACAATATACAGCCGATCACCCGACGTATGGACTACCTTTCCCAGTCCAAATTTGACATGCATGACCAACATTCCGTTCTCAACACGGTTATCCAAAGAGACCTCTACAAGTTGTTTATGAAAGAAACGACCAGGCGGGCAGAGCGCTAGCGCGCGTATGAACGCGCGACCAGGCAGACTCTGCTTTAGTACCAGCCTGCGCACGCGGCACTCCGAGAATCACGATAACACAATAAAGTTACAAATGCCGCAGTCGTCTTCATTTGGAGCGATTTTAACCGCCTTCACAAACACGCTGCCCTCAAAACGCCGATAGCCCTCATACGATAAACGTATGAGGGCCATCGAATATGTCTTTCGCTCGCAAAACATGCAGCGTTTACTGCAAATTGCGACGCTATTTCTTACGACCTCTTACGACATCGTGATAGAATCTAACTTCTTCTGGATCGCTTCTTTCGTATCACCGAATTTCTCTTGGATAATTCCATAGAGTTTATCCTGGGAGCCTTCCGCTTTTTTGATGTCATCATCCGTAAGCTCGCCCCAGGCTTTCTTCACTCGACCTTTCAACTGCTCGAATTTGCCATCAACTTGATCTTGATTCATGGGGTACTCCTTTTGAAGGTTTACAATAAATCGGAGCGGCAACGACACCTTCGATACCACTCAATCTATGCATTTCACGACCCGGGCATTTTTACCGCCCCGCCGACAACTCCAGATCTAGTTGCAACGCCACACGAGTCAAACCACCAGGACAACCCTTAACAAAAGATCAGCGCTT
>JBEBSM010000395.1:0-3099 GCA_040394315.1 Lujinxingia vulgaris | reverse complement strand
GGCGGAAATCAAGGAATTTCAAATAATCAGGGCGATTGTAATTAAGTGTGTTCGGTGTGGTGCATGGCCAGTGTTGGTGTGGGGATTGTTGATTAAATAGGGGGGTGTTTTTGGAGAGTGGGTGGTGCTGTCTATCTTTGCAGGTGTGGTTTTGCAAAGGAGGCAGGCGATGTCGGAAGCGATCAACAATAAGCAGTTTTTTGGGGTAAATTGGCGAGGGGGGTTGTATGGGGGTGTGGTCGGGGGGCTGGTGTGGTTGTTTGTGATGATGGTCTCTTCGGTGGCGGTTGGGCTGCCGGCTTGGGCGCCGTTGAAGTATATCGGGGCGTTTTTGCGGGGGACGAATGCGGCGTTGGATGCGGCGCCGTTTTCGTGGGGAACGCTGGTTCTGGGAGCGGTTTTACATCTTTTTTTCTCGATACTTTATGCGTTCGTTCTGGGCGCGTATATCCGTTATCACAGTACGAAATCGGCGGTTTTTGCGGGCGCAATTTTCGGTTTGATTTTGTATATTGTGAACTTTCATCTGTTTTCGCCGGCGTTTCCGTGGATGGAGACTTTGTTGAATCCGGGGACGATTCTGGCGCACCTGATGTACGGTTTGGCGGTGGGGTGGGTGTATATTCGGGTTGAGCAGGCAAACGATCCGGAGCAGATCGGTAAGAATTATCATCATATAAAGATGTGAAGTTTTGAAGGTTTTGGGGAGGTGGGTAGCGCGCAACGTGGAAGTTGCGCGCGTTTTTTTTGTCAGGTGTGCCTGGTTAGAATCCGAAGCGTAGGCCGGAGCGGAATCCGACGTTGAAGTGTTCCATGGGGCCGAAATTGTAGGCCGTGGAAATTTCGGTTTCGAGGTGGAGGATGGGGAAGATTTCGATGGCCCATCCGGGGTGCAGGTAGACGCCGATCTGGTTGTCGTCGCGTGCGCCCATGGTGGAGAGCCAGCCGACGCCGGTGCGGAGGTAGAAGTTGTCCCACCAGCGGGTGGATTCTGGGGTGAGGGCGGTGCGAAAACCGAGCGCGTAGCCGGAGGTTGGGAAGTTTCCGCCGAGGATCATGGTGCCGTAGCGGTATTCGGCGTCGAGGCTGAAGTATCGGTGCCAGCGCAGGTTGATTCCGACGTCGAGTGCCCAGGTCTGGCGGTCAAAACAGGGGCAGGCGGCGGCGCGGTAGAGGCCGAATCCGGAGCGGGCGTAGGTTGAAACGGCGGGGAGTAATGAAAGTAGCTCGAAGGAACTTTCTTGCGAGATTTGAGCGGTCGGCGGTGCGGCTGCTGGTGGAGCAGATGAACCTTCGCTGGCGAGTGCGGGTGAGGGTTGGAGGAGAAACGCGCTGAGTGCGATGGAGAAAATAACGAGGAGCTTCTGGGCTATCATGGTTGCTCCTGAATGAATTGGATGGCGCGGTCGAGGACTTTGTCGTGTCCGAGGAGCGCGGATTTGTGGGCGACGCCGCTTTTGATTTCGGTGGGTGTGAATTCAACGACGATGTCGGGTACGATTCCGTCTTCGGTGTTTTCACCTTCGGGGGTTTCGAGGACGTAGGTGGAGACCTGGAACCAGATACCGGGGACGAGTACGACGCCCTGGTCGGGCGAGGCAGCGCCGCCGCCGGTTTTTGCGCCGATGAGTGTGCCGCGTTTGTGGTACGAAAGGCGTTGGGCCAGGTAGTTGGATGCCGAAAATGTGAGGCTGTCGGTGAGCATGATGACGGGTTTTTTGTAGGTTTTTCCGCGTGGTTTGGGGCCGATTGTGCGCTCAAAAGTGCCGTCGGCGGCGACCATATTGAAGTGGGGAACGTCGTGGTCGATGAGGCGTCCGAAGAGGCCGTCGGTGACGGAGGGGAATCCGCCGCCGTTGCCGCGCAGGTCGATGATGAGTGCGCGGGTGTCCATCAGGTCGTTCATGATGCGGTCGAGGCGGTCGAGATCGTCGATGAATCCGAAGGTTGCGATGTCGATGTAGCCGATGTTTCCCGCGAGTTTTCGAGCGGTGGGTTCGGGTAAATAGTAGGTCCTTCGCAGGGGTATTTCCTGGGCGCCGTTCAGGCCAATCATGGCGGTGGAGCCGGCTTTTCCGAGCGTGGCGTTTTTGGAAAGTTGCATGAATCCAAGGCCAGTGTTCGAGACCTGGGGCAGGGCTGTTTGTTGGCGGATAAACTCATCGGCGGGCATTCCGTCGATGGTGTCGATGCGGGTGCCGGGTTTGATGGCTAATTTGGGGTCGTGGACGCCGGTGACGATGACCTGGTTGTTGATTTGCAGGTAGGAAATCGGGAGCGCGGCGGTTTTTTCGTCGAGGTGTAATTCGATGCGTGTGTGGCCGTCTTTCAGGGTTGCGATGGTGCGGGCGAGTTCGGTGATGAACACGTCGTCGGTGACTTCTGGTTCCATGGGAAGTGTGCGAAGTTTGTGGCTGAAGTCTTTGAGATCAATGCCTTTTTGGGTAGCGAATGGATAGTGGGCCAACACCATGTCATCGACCGTGTTGATCATGCATTTTCTAACGGTTGGGGTGAGCGGGGCGTTGCCGCAAAGTGGTTCTTCGAGACATCCGGTGGCAAGGGAGGAAAGCAAGAGTAAACAGAGAGTCGTGCACGCGAGCGAAAAACGCATGAGCAAAACCATCAGTTTTGGGCTCGCCGGGCAAAAAGAACAACGGCACACAACAAAAAGTGCAGCTCGCGCAGGGTCGTGCACAGCTTTACCGCGCGCTGTTTGCAGGACGTGGGCGTCGTCTTTTTTGTGGCGAGCAGTAAACGGGGATCAAAAAAATCACCAGTTGGCTGCGTGTCGCAATACGAATGTTGATAATGACTAAGGATAATCACTGCTCAAGATGCGAGCAGTGAGAATACTGTTGAGTTGTGTCAACGTGAGGAGAGCGTGTGTCTTGAATGGCTTATCGTGGGGGTGTAGTGTGCGGATTTTCGTAGCCGAGCTTGCGGCTGGTGTAAAAACGGCAGTATCGAAGGGAAATCATGAGCAATGAAAATCGCCGCAAGATTCGACGAGAAGATCGGCGGGATAAGCGTCGCGAGGCGTTAAAAGAGGCGGCGATCGATGTGTTTTTTGAGCATGGTTATCATGCTGCAAAAGTG
>JBEBSM010000394.1:0-3144 GCA_040394315.1 Lujinxingia vulgaris | reverse complement strand
ATCAACGGGATAGGTGATGGTGAAAAGTTTTGATCAATGGTCAGGTGGCAAGCACGGTGGGGTCTGTATCTTAGCTGCCCAAACTGATTCACCACCGTGGCGAGCACGGTGGGGTCTTTAAGTCGGCATGCTCTTGTAGCTGCCCAAACTGATTCGCCATCGTGGCAAGCACACCGGGGGCTTGGTCATATAAATAAAGGCTTAAACGCCCCCACTCACTGGCGCCAGTAGGCCACGGCGAAGCCGATGTTGAGGGGGACGAGGAGGGAGAGGGCCAGGGTGGTGTCCTGGTTGAGGGTGGGGATGAAGTGGCCGAGGCCGAATAGGAGTAGGGAGATGAGGCTGGTGAGGGTGAGGATTTGCCAGAGTTGGGGGATCCAGCGGGCGGCGCGTTTGGAGCCGAAGGCGTACATGAGGCCGAGGGGGAGCATGGCGAATGTGAGGGGGTTGGCGAGGAAAATGTTCTGGTTCCAGAAGGTGACGCTGTGGTCGGTGAAGAGGCCGAAAAAGGCGAGGATCATGCCGGGGATGCCGAAGACAAGGCCGATGAGGGCTGTGTGGAGGCCGAGGAGACGACGTTTGCGGGCGCGGGCCAGTGCGATGGCGATGCCAGCCGCGGCCAGGCCGAAAAGTAGTGTGAAGGGCCAGAGGAGGCCGGGTTCGTCGGGGATTGGGGCGCGGGTGGAGGTTGCGTAAACGGTGCGGTTTTTGACGAGTGGGACGAGGTTTCCGTCGGCGTCTTTGTATTCGAAGTTATCGATGGACATGGCCAGTTCGGCTGGCAAAAACATTTCTTCGCTGTTGGTGATGGGCTGGTCGATTTCGCTGTTCATCCAGAACATCAACAAGAAATCCATGGGTGGGTTGTGGCGGGCGTGGCGGCGGGTGTGTTCGCGCAAGGTGAAGCGTGCGGGGCGTTGGGCGGCCTTTGCGAACTGGCCGTCGGTGGCCAGATCGATGACGTCACGGATGCGGGTAGCGCAGTTGTCGTCGTAGTGGTGGTAGAGGTAGTCGCGGTTTTCGGGCAGGACGTTGTTGGCCAGAAACAGTGCGATTTCGGTGCGTTTTTCGGGGCTGATGTTGAGTTCTTGGATTGTTACGCCGCGGTTCATGCTGGCGTAAAAATCGTAGGTGCGTTTGACGCTGGATTCGCCGACCCAGAATTCCAGGCGGCCCATGGCGAATTTGGCGAGCATGGCGCTGTCGAAGGAGAACATGCCGTAGTTGTAGAGGCGGCCGGTGTTAAGGCGGGTGTCTTCGACGACCAGGGCTGTGTGGCCAAACCATGAGGGGATGTCGTCGCCGGGTTCGAAGGTGACGAGGGAGACGGTCAGGTCTTCGCCGCGGCTGACGCCGTTGCCCCAGGGTGGGTTGCTGTACTGGGCAAATCCGGTGGTTGGGCTGGCGATGGTTGTGAGGGCGACCATCAAGAGACCGAATGCGTAAAGCACTGTTTTGCGACAAATACTCACTGCTTGTTCCGTGATAAAAAGTGGTGCCAAAATACAAGAAAATGCTGCGGAAGTCTTCGCGCAGATTTGGGTGGAGTACAACACTCTAATCAGAAAGCGTAAAAGCCGGCGGGGTATTTCCAGCGTGTGGTCTTAGGTCAGCGTTAAAAGAATGTGGCGTCGAGGCAGAAGTGTTGGCGGCCGACGTTGGATGAGGTGATATCGAAGGTGATGTTGGTTGCGTCGTTGGGTAGTGAAATGGTGGTTCCGAAGATTCCGGGGCGGTCGGCATACTCGATTTTTTTGATGATGGTGTCGTCGCTGCGTACGGTCAAAATAACAGGGGAACTGCCCCAGGATGCGGCGCGGTCAGCGAGTCCGGCGGTGAGCATGAGGGTGGATGTTTTGTCGGGGCGCGGTGCGGTGATTTGAAGGGTTGTGTCTTGCCAGGGATGTGCCCACAACATGCGTTGGTCGACGCCGTAGAACTTGCAGGTGGTTGGGCCGACGTATTGCCAGCCTTGTGCGTTTTCAAACGTCCATTTGTCGTGGTTCCAGGTTGCGGTGCGCGGTTCTGGGTTGGATGTGGATGTGACGGAGACGCTTAAATCCTGTGGTGTTCTGGAGATGCTGTGCGTGGAATCGTTGACGGCGCGCTCGAGTCGTCGCAGGCGGTAGCGGCCAAACATTTTGTTGATGTGGGTCTGATAAGGAACGATGGTTCGGTCTTCGGTGAGATACATTTTTTCGAAAGGCTTAAAGAGATCGTAGCGTTCGACGACCCAGATTCGCTTTGCGGACAGGGGTGCGAGTGCGGTGCGGCGGGGAAAAACTTGTGTGAAGGGATCTTCCGCGAGTTTTGTTTGGGCGGGTAAGGTGTCGCGTTCAAAGATGTAGTTTTTCTTGAGAAACGCGGTTCGGTAGACGCTGCGATCGAGGATAACGTCGCCCTGCTCTACTTCGGTTTGGAGATAGGTTTGGAGTTCTTCGCGGCCGGATTCACTGAAATAACTGTAGAGTCCGTGGAGTAAAAAGCCGAGTGAACAGACGACAACCAGGGCGGCTGCGGCTTCGAGTACGATGTCGGATCGTGTGGCGTTTTTCCAGTTCTTGCGCGGTTCAGGCGGCGTGGTTGCGTCATGGCTGGCTTGTTGATCGCCGATTTCGGAGCCGATCAAAAGTGCGGTGCCGAGTAGGAAAACGCCGATCCAGAAATTCATCCAGATGAGTGAATTGAAGGCGATAAAGTGGGCTAATGTCAGCAGCCAGAAGATGAGCAGGTGGCCGGTGGTGCGGAGTTTGAAAAACGCCCAGACGACGAGTGCAGCCAAGCCGCCGAGTTGGATAGGCATGAGCCAGCTTCCGAGACCTTTTGCGTAGAGCGGGCCGGAAAACCCGAGGTAACCTGCAAACCAGTGGCCGTGTACGGGGCCGTATTCGAGGAGCCAGCGCACGGTTCCAACGTAGAAGATATTGGGGTCGGGTGAGACAAATGGGACGTAAACGGCGGCGGCGATAAGGCCGGAAACGAGCAATGATTGCAGGGCTTCGCGTGGGCCGAATCGGTGCCAGAGCCAGAGGCAGAAAAACGGTGCAAACAAGACGTTGAAGGGTCGTGTGAGCATGGCGACGCCGTAGGCTACGCCCGCCAGTTTGGAGCGGCCGGACATGACGGAAAGGCAGAGTAAAACAA
>JBEBSM010000393.1:0-3159 GCA_040394315.1 Lujinxingia vulgaris | reverse complement strand
GAACTTGCCGGAGCCGGTCATGACGATGTTCATGTCGACGTCGGCGGCGGCGTCTTCGACGTAGGGAAGGTCGAGGACGGCGCGGCCATCGACGATGCCGCAGGAGATGGCGCCGACGGTGTCGAGCAGGGGCATTTCGGGGATGGTGCCGTTGGCGACGAGGCGTTCGCAGGCAAGAGCAAGTGCGACGTAGGCGCCGGTGATGGAGGCTGTGCGGGTGCCGCCGTCGGCCTGGAGTACGTCGCAGTCGAGGTTGATGGTGCGAGCGCCGAGCATTTTCAGGTCGGTGACGGCGCGCATGGAGCGGCCGATGAGGCGTTGGATTTCGTGGGTTCGGCCGCCGACTTTTCCGCGGGAGGATTCGCGCTGGAAGCGTGGGCGTGTGGCACCGGGAAGCATGGAGTATTCGGCGGTGACCCAGCCTTTTGGGTTTTCGGGGTCGCTCATCCAGCGTGGGACGAAGTTGTCGACGCTGGCGGTGCACATGACGATGGTTTTTCCCATGCGGATGAGAACGGAGGCATCGGGGACTTCGGTGAAATCGGTTTCGATGGAGATCGCGCGCAATTGATCGACTTCACGTCCGTCAAATCGAAGTGTCATGGGTTTCTCGTAGGTTTTGGGTTGGTAAATAAATGACGCCGGATGAATTAGTCCTGGCGGATGGTGAGGGTTTTGTCAAACTCTTCGATCGCTTCGACGAGTGCGCCGGCAACTTTACGGCGATGTTCGCTCAAGACAAGTGATTTGCCTTCGACGGGGTGGGTTAAAAAGGCGGCTTCGACGACGACGGCGGGCATGTTTGCGCCGCGCAGAACGCCGAAATTGGCCTGTTTTACGCCGCGATCTGTGGAGTCGAGTTTGCGGCTCATGTTTTTCTGGACGGTTTCCGCGAGCAGGCCGCTGTCGGCGTGCAAACGTGCGCGGATGAGGTCTTGTTGGATGTTGATGAGCGCGTCGTCATGCAGGCCAACGGGGGTGGTGTCGTGCATGTGTCGTTCGATGCCGGTGTGGTTGTGGTCGGCGGTGGCGATGGGTTGGCCCTGGATTTCTTCTTTGCCGGGGGTGACTGCGTCGGCGTGAAGAAAATAGGTTTCGTAGCCGACGGCGCGGTTGTGAACGGCGGCATTATAGTGAAGCGATAAAAAGATATCGGCTTCGGCCAGGTTGGCCATGTGGACGCGTTCGTTGAGCTCGAGGCTGGCGTCCCAGTAGCGGGTTAGGATGACGCGGGCGTGTGGGTAGCGGGCTTGGAGCATGGCGCGCAGCTCGTACGCGAGGTCGAGTGTGAGGTGTTTTTCGCGTACTTCGGCGACGCCGACGGCGCCGCTGTTGTTTCCGCCGTGGCCGGCATCGATGACGATTGTGCGCACGTTTTTAAGTTCGCGATGCTGGATTTTGGCAGCGTCGGAGGCGCGGTTTTCGGTGTGGAGATACTGGATTTTGCGGCTGTGATCGTGAAGTGTGAGGACGGTATTGAGATCAATTCCACGGATCGATCCCACAAATGCGGATGCTGGAGCGGGAATTGCCGTGATCAGCAGGGATGCGATCATGAAAATGGCAAGCAACAGTCGTTGAGCGGTTGTGGTGAGTCGGTGGGTAATCACGTGCTGGTCCTCTCGAAATAAGCTGGCGATGAAATAAACATCATTCGCAATACGAGGTGAGATTAGCAGTCACTGGCGCACGGTCAAATTTATCGGCAAAAAACTTAGATATTAAATCGGATTCCGAGGTTTAAATCGAGGTTGATGGAGGTATCTGGCAAGAAGAGCATGAGATACGCATCGGTGGTGAAGTCGAGATTGTCGGTGATGGGCAGGTTAAATCCGCCGCCGACGCCGAAGTGTGCCCATCCGGTTCGAACGGTGTCGCGCAGGTAGCAGTAATCGCCGTTTGCGATGACTTCTTTGCCTTCGCAGGCCGGGTTTGTGGCGAGTTCTTTGAGGCGCAGCCAGTTGCGCATGCGTCCGACACCGCCGCCGACGCTGGAGTAAAACTCTGGGAATCCGGTGGAGAAAACCCATTTGTATTTCAGGCCAAGCAGGCAGTCGCCGGGGATTCCGAGGCCGAGGCATTCTTCTTCGGTGTTCCAGAATCCGGAGCCTTTGTCGATCGAGCCTTCGGGCAACAGGCTGAAGTCCTGGGCGGGCGAGAATTGCCAGCGGAAGTAGAGTCCGAGGTGGGCGGATGGGGTAATCATGACGCCGAGGTCGAGCAGAGCCTGGCCGAATGCGGGTGCGATTCCGGCGGAGACTTCGCGGTTCGGGTTGGCGGTGGGATTGGTTCCACCGCCGGGCAAAAATCCGACGTCGGAGCCGGCCGCGAGCAGTGCGTAGAAGCCAACGCCTGAATCTTGCGTGTTGTCGATGATGATGTTGGGATCGTCGAGCTTGATTGGCTCGGCGATTACGGTGGTGTTGGGTTGTGTGGAGTCGGAGGAGCCGATGACGGTGACGTTATGTGGGTCTTGTGCACGTCCGGAGTTTGCGAGCACGGTTCCGGAGCGGTCAATGGCTTCAATATAGTAGCTGATCTGGCTGCTGCGGACATCTTTTGGGCTCAGTGAGAGCGCAAATCGGGTGTTGCTGGTCGGCAGCATTTCTGCCTGTGTAAAGGCTTCTTCGCCAAAGCGTCGATGAAATACGTGGATGCGAAAAACGGGCATGGTTTCGGGTACGTGTACTTCGAAAAGTAGCGATTGCCCGGCGGTTGCGCGTTTGAGTGTTGCGTGTTCGATCTTGCCGTCTTCTACGGCCGGTGGGGTGTTTGTGGCGATTGGCGGCGCATTTTTCGGGGCAGTATTTGCCGCAGAACGGCGCTGAGCGCGCTCAAATATCGTGTTGAGCACGGGCGTCTGGTAGACGCGGTCAAGGGTTGCGCGCGGTTCGATTTCGAGAGCCTGATAAAAGGCGTCTTCGACAAGACTTTCGTCGCGTGTGCTGGCAAAACGAACGACACCGAGAAAGATGTAGACGCGTGAAAGTACGCGTGCCGAGGCGTTTTGTTTGCGTCCGATTTTGACGGCTTCCTCGAGTTTGGCCTCGGCCTCTTCGAGCATGAGCATGTCGTAATCGTCGGCCGCCTCGGTCAGCATGGCTTCCAGTCGTGCATCAATATGCTGCGCGAAGGCAGGTGCGGGTATTGAGATCACAG
>JBEBSM010000392.1:0-3173 GCA_040394315.1 Lujinxingia vulgaris | reverse complement strand
CAGAACGCGCGGGGAGTGTGTCATTATTGAGCGACCGGGTGCAAGGCGTCTTGGTCACTGGCCGGGTCAATATTCGGGCGGAGTATAGCTAGTCATGCTGAAAAGTCAGCCAGGAATTGCAATGCATCGTTCTGCGGGACACCAAAAACCGGTCTCGCAGTCGTTTGCGTTGATGCGACATGGGCAGCTCGCTTCGATCTGAACGGTATTGTTGGATTCATCGCATTCGTTGTGTTGACCAACGTTGTTTTCGTCTTGATCAGCGTGTGCGCGGATTCTGAAGGTTTGGTCGTCGCCGCGGTTGATGTCGGTCGTGGCCCAGGCAAAATTCAGGGTTTCTCGTGCGCCGGGTGGAAGCGGCTGGGTTGTTTGCAGAGTGGTTACGAACTGTTCCACGCCGGAAATTTGGGCGTAAACGGCGATGTCTAATCCAGCAAGTACGCCGAGATCACCCTGGTTGCCGACGGTGAGCTTGAGATCAAGACCCGTGTCGGAACACGTAGATTCGATACTCATGATGACCAGGTCGGGCGCGTTGAAAAGGCCGTCGCCCTGTACGTTTTGTCGGAAGTTGTTGAGCGTTGACATCGCATGATTTGAGAGTTGTTGGCGAGGAATTGCGCCGGGTTTATTGGCTGTTCCGATGCATGTTGCGTCGACCAGACCGTCGCAGACGTTGGTGACGTGGTAGGCGTGCTGGTTCCAGACAGGGCGTGTAGAGACCCAGCGATTCTGGCGATCTTTGATGACGCGAACGCCGTGAACGGGACCGCCGGAAGCATCAAATTCATCGGGGTAATTCTCGCGGCAGCCATTGGTAATTTTCGGCATGTCATCGTTGCTGATCACGACGATGTCGGCGTGGAAATCACCGTCTACGTCGACGATAACCGGTAATTCTCGGATGGTGTGGCTGGTGTTGGCGACCTGGAAAAGAACGTTGGAGGTGCCGTCACCGTTTCCTTTACCGTCGTAAACGCGCAAAAAGCACTCGTCTGCATAGATAACTTCGGAGCGTCCGTCGCCCTGGAAGTCGAAAACGCTGGATCCGGTGATGCGGCTTGAAAAGTCACGGGTTGGCATTTTCCACAAAAGTGAGCCGTCGTTTTTGTAGACAAGATAATAACATGCGCCGGCCATTGCGATGTCGGCGCGGCCATCGCCGTCGAAATCGGAGACAGTGGGCGGTCCGGCACCGGTCAGGCGTGAGCAATCGGCGTCGGAGAATTTAGGGTGCCCTGTGGTTGGGAAAGTCGCGCTCCAGATACGTTTTCCGGTCTGGCCGTTTACGAGCTGGAGCTGGTTATCGGCAGCCTGATTGACGGTTATGATTTCTGGAATTCCGTCGCGCTGATCAAACTTGGATTCAGCGCCGGTAAACGTGCCGAAGTCTCCGATTCCGATAAATCCGGTGGCGAATTCGTGCAGCCAGTAGGTCGGGCATGTGTATCCGCCCTGGCCATCGGATTCGAATTTGAAGGCACCGTTTCCGACAACGACTTCGAGAATGTCGTCGTTGTCGAGGTCGACGGCAATTGGGCCGCCGGTGCCAACTTCGGAGTTTGCGCAGAGTAATTGGCCGGTTTTTCCGTCATAAACACGGTTTCCAGCGAGTACTTCGACGTTTCCATCGCCGTTCAGGTCGGCCAGAGCTGGCGCAGCGTCAAAGAAAAAGGCGTCGGTTGTCCATTTGATTGCAAAATCGGTGGTGTGATCGTCAAAGGCAATCAGGCCCTGGCTGCCGGTTCGAACTGCGACGATTTCGTTGTTTCCGTCGCTGTCGATATCGCCGATTGCGATGGAAGTACCAGGTTTTACACGTCGTTCTGCTTGCACGAAGTCGAAAACAGGATCGAAGGTTCGGCCATCAATCGCGCGTAAAATACCGTCGGTCGTATAATTGCTGCCGGCATAGGTTGAGAAAACGATGTCAGGCGTACCGTTGCCAGTAATATCGACGACGGCTGGCGTCATCATAACCTGTTTGTAGGCCGGTTCAGGAGGATTTACGGCATCGCTCCAGGCTGGCAGGACGACGGGGTCAAAAATGTCGGTGTCAGGCGTATAAATACATGCCTGGGAAGCGTGTGGAATGCAGCGGCTCAGCGTGGGTTCGCAGATGTTTCCGGACGGGCACTGAAGAGTGTGCACGCATTCGTCCCCCGGCACGACGCAATTATTTTGCAGGCATAGTTCGCCGGTCGCGCAGCAATTTGTGCCGCAGGTGTTTTGTGCAGCGCATTGTTCATCGGTGTCTTTACCGATCGAGCCTGAATCGGCGTCGGGGATTTCTGTATCCTTCGGGTTCGTATCGAGTTTGTCGTCCGTGTCAGTGGAAACATCGGATTGCTGTCCGTTGTTGGTCTGATTGTTCGAAGGGTTTTTATTGAGTGCGGTGTCATCCGAGCAAGCGCTCACTGTGACGAGTGAGGCCAGAATCGTAGAAGCGATAATGGCTGAGAGGAAGGTCTTTGGATGTGAATTCTTCACGTGAGATTCTCGGCAGTCTTGTAGTTTTATGTAAAGAGAAATGCCAGTGGAGCATGACAAAACACGCTGTGTTTGTCGAGCGGCGGTCCTAAATCGACGTCTACTTTGCACTCCTCGATTTAGGCCTTGCCGCATGATATTTCGCCGTGGCTTGTGAAGATTGATTATTCTTGGATTCCGGGCACAAAAAAGGCACCGCGAGGGTGCCTGGATGGAGCGAGTGGTTTGGCGAGGCCGGGCTTTGCTGTGTAGCGTTGCCCGGCCTACAAAATGTCAGGGGTTGGGGTCGGGGATGAGGAGGCCGAGTTTTTCGTGCTGGCACGATGGTGGCCTGGTCAGACAGGTACAATCTCCGTTGCAGTTTTGCACGCCAGATCTTAACGTTCCATTTGTCGCGCTTCCACACATCCCACATAATGATGCGGTGCTTTGATTCGCGATGCAGGATGGATCAAGTGAAACTGAGCCAGCAGAGTGGTCACAGTTTAATGCAGTTATTTTGTGAAGCGTGATGGGGGCGGCGATTTTGTCGAATGTAATTGCGCCGTTGGCGATGTGAGTGGTTCCAATAGTGTTTGTGGGGATTTTAGCGGATGTAATTGCGCCGTTGGCGATGTGAGTGGTTCCGATAGTGTTTGTGGGGATTTTAGCGGATGTAATTGCGCCGTTGGCGATGTGAGTGG
>JBEBSM010000391.1:0-3174 GCA_040394315.1 Lujinxingia vulgaris | reverse complement strand
ATGCGGTGGAAGTAGCCCTGTTCGGTCATGTGATCGAGGATGGCTTTGCAGTGTTTGACAGTCCAGCGGTCGGTAGCGTCTTTGGGCAGGCGGCTGTGAAGTGCTTCGGGCGCGATCCAGTTTTTGGGGTTTTGAAAAACGAGTGAGATCGCTTGCTGCGCGATGATGGACGGGCGAAAGGGGATGAAGTCTTCAAAGAGCTGGCTTTCGACCGCACAGTGTAAAAGGTGTTCAAAACGCATCCGGTCAAATCCTGTGTCGTACAGGCATAGAAGATGCGTGATGCTTTCTTTGCGGTTGCTGCGGCCGACGCGCTGCAAAAGTGACGAAACATCGGGCGGAACACCGACCAGCACGACGCGGTCGACGCTGCCGATGTCGACACCGAGTTCGAGCGTCATCGTAGCGACGCAAATCGCAGCAGGCGCGTTCAAAAACGAGGTTTCTGCGTGCAAGCGAACGCTGCGTGACAGACTTCCGTGGTGTGCAAAGACGTGTCCGCGCAGTCGCTCGCGTCCATTCAAATTGCCAACGATTTGTTCGACCACGCCGCGAGCGTTGGCAAAAACGATGATTTTGCGAGCGGGCGCTTCGGTAAATAGCGTTTCGATGGCGAAGGTAATCTGCGATTCGGTACTTGCGGGCACGACCGTTGCTTCGATGTGGCGGTGAACTTTGGTTTCGGCGCGTGGAGTAATCAGGACGGCGTCCGGACCTAAAAAGCGTGCCGCAATGCGCGGCGCATCGGCCAGGGTTGCGGATGCTGCGCAGATCTGGAGCGGTTCTTTGACGACGCGTTGTAGTCGCCCGATCAGGCAGCGCAATTGGTCGCCGCGCGCGATATTGTCCATCATGTGCAGCTCGTCGATCATCATGGACTGCACGTGTTGCAGGATTTTAGGTCGCCTGGATAACATCGAATCGAGTGATTCTGGTGTTGTTATAAGGACTTGCGCAGGATCGTTGAGCTTGAGCGTTGGCGAATCGCCGGTTTTCAGGTCAATTTTCAGGCGGCAGGTCTGTATGGGGCCTTCCAGGCGACGAAACAGATCGTTGCACAGCGCGCGCGTCGGACTGATGATCAGCAGGCGGATTTCGGGGTTTTTGTGGCGAGCGGCTAAAATTCGTTCGACGAGCGGTGCGACAACGGCTTCGGTTTTGCCGGAGGCAGTGGCGGCGCCAACCAAAACGTTTTTTCCGGCAACAATAGGTGGAATGGCGTCGTTTTGTACGGGACGTAGATTTCCAAAACGGCCAAAAAATGCGTACCAGCTATGGTGAAGCGTTTCGCGGCAATCGTGCTGCGCTTGATCGGATGTCATGTTTATTCTCAATTAAAAATCAAAACATCTTGCGCTGCAGCTCGGTGATAACGCGCGATAATTGGTCGGGATGGTAGTAGTGGATATCGAGTAGTTCGATCAGTAGTTTCATCGCTTCGCGCGGGTTTTGTATGAAACCGCTATGGCGTGTTTGACGAATGAGTGTGGTGAGGCTCTGAACGGTCGATTGATTGAGCGTGTTTTGTGAGCGGGCGCTTGCGTAAAAATCGCAGATTTTCACCGTTAGCTCGTCGTAATCGTCGATGCTGATAGCGGAAATCTCGCTGGTTTGCGAGCGCGGGATGGCTTCGTACATCGTTTCGATGCCGTCATCGTTGGGCGTCATCGCGAACACGGTATAGAGGCCGGGGTCGCTTCCGTAGCGTGGTGGGAGGCGCTGGAGAACGCCTCGGCCGCCCAGGTTCAGGTCGTCGGCGTCGAAGGGAATGCGCTCAGTTCCAAGGCTTGCTGCGCTCAGTGATTTAAATAAAATCGTGGCAAATTCGCGGTTTTCACTTGAAAGCAGGGTGTAAAGCTCGGCTTCATCGATCAAAACAACGAGTCCTGCGTAGCCGAGCTGTCGGGCAAGCGTTGAAATACCGCTGATAATGTAGCTGTAAATCCGCGCCCAGGGGCGATAATCACTCATGCTGTAGATGTGTGGAAATCGTCCGGGCAGGGCTTTGAGTTCGTCGTTGATCGTCGTGCTTGAGGTTGTTGGATGACCTTCGATCCAGTCGAGTAATTGTTCACGTGCATGGTCGATAAATGTGTCGGGATCATCGGTAGCGAGTTTTTCGCTCAGATGAAAACTCAGGTTTTCGTCGGCCAATGCGCGCATGTAGGCGATTGCGGGCGTCAGATAGAGATGTGTTGTGTCGTGCTCGTCTTCGCCGTCCAGTGGCGGCGTAGATTTTGTGGGAATCGCATCGACGCCGAAACTGCGAAGAACGCTTTCGGACTGGGCAGCACGCTCGAGCAGCGGTGCTAAGCCGCAGCCTTCTTCGAGTGGACGATCTGGATATTTGAGCGAACGGATCAGTGCGCGGTAAACACGTTTGGGGTGACTGGGTGCGACGGCTGCAGCGTCCAGTACGACGTTGGCGGTCAGGTAACCGGCCGTGAGCGCGCGCTGGCTGATCATTTCGAGCAGGTGGGTCTTTCCGACGCCATAGTCCGCCAAAAATACGCGCACCTGGCCGCCTTCCGTTTCGGTGTGTTGGAGATCTGCATCGACTTGCTCAAGCTCTCGACGTCTGCCTACCGTGTAGGTTGAGAGATCGTGGTCGGGAACTACGCCCAGCCTCATGGCTTCCAGCGCGCGGGATGCGAAATCGCGCTCGTGGGAACCCTGGATCAGCGCCGGTTGTTTGACCGGGAGCATGTGGGAGGGCGGCAAAATATCGGTGGTTCCGACAAGTTCGCGCACGGGAACAAGGGTTGGTAGACGCAGTGACTTGAATTCAACAAGCGCCACGCGCCCGCCGCGTTGATACGCCACAACGCGGCCCTGGCCATGGAGGGGATGGTCGACGATATCGGCGTGCATGGATGTTTCCTCACAGTAAACGTCGGCGTAAACGTGGATGAAAGGTCAAATAACTGCGGACCAACCGTTAGAAATCAGAAAAATCATCGTTATCAGGCGTCTGACTGAGCGATTCGTAGCCTTTCAGCACAAGATCTGTGGCTTCTTCTTGTGTGAGCTGTTGTTCGCCGTCGACGAGCTGTCGATAGAGATAATCGACCCAGTTCTTAACAAATAGTCGTCGATGATTGACTTCGAAATAGCTGTTCACACAGGCCATCGCCAGAGCGCGTGCATTTTTCGATTGAAGATCGTGGTCCAACT
>JBEBSM010000390.1:0-3204 GCA_040394315.1 Lujinxingia vulgaris | reverse complement strand
AGTACAATCCACAGCCTCCTACTACCCCGGCGAAGTCCACGCATTCCACGCATTCACCTGGCGCAAACAAGCCCAAAAGTGCTGGAACGACAAATTCTCCTTCCTCAGCCTCCATACCTAAAACCCCAACCCCAAAAACAAAAAAGGCTGCGCCACCAGCCAAGAAACCCCAACCCCACCGGCTTGCCTGAAGCGAAGTAATCGTCGCCTCAGGCAAGCCAGCTATCAAGCGCCGTATTTGTTGAGTCGCCCCGCTTCCGCAAGTGCGAGCGCCATGATGTCGCGAGAGGGCCGGATGCCGAGAATACCCGTCGTACATTCACGCTCCGTATACGCCTGCGAACCACCACCCAACACCAACTTGCCCCACAGCGCGGTCGGAATAGGATGCCAGGAGTGATCGCCAAGCACGGCAGGCGTGCAATGATCGCCGGCCAATACAATCGCATCAAAATCAAGCTGCGTTGCGCGGTGAAACAGCGGATCACACTCTTCGAACACGCCTACTTTGCCATCAAAATCTTTTTTGTGCGCATAGCTGTCGGTTTCTTTGATGTGCAGATAGAAGAAATCGTACTTATCAAAATTCTCTTCAAGAACTTTGACCTCGTCTTCGTGACTCAAGCTGGGCACATGCAAGATATCCATGCCGAGCAAGCGCGCGATTCCTTTATACATCGGATACGTCGCCACGGCTGCGCAACGAATGCCGTACAATTCTTCCAGCGTTGGAATCTGCGGCGCACAACCGATTCCACGCAGCAGCACAGCGTTGGCTTTGGGCTGTCCTTTCAGGATCTCTGCCGCCTGACGCACAAGTTTGTTCACCACTTCGGCCGCAATCTTGGCTTCCGGACGTTCTGCCTCGACGTATTTCGGTGGCAAACCAGACTTCTGCGGAACAGCATCCGTCAGACCGCCGGCCAGGCCCGGTCCGCGCAGAAGCACTGCGAAACGATGTTGTTCACCCGGGAAAACATACGTGTCATAGCCTTCCAGCTTCAAGTTTTCACTCAACAGCTTACAGACCACACGGCTTTCTTCCGTCGTGATATTGTTCGCACGCCGATCGCCAATCACCAGCTCACCGTCCTGCATCACAAGCGAAGCAAAGTTACCGCGCATCGCAAGATCATCGGCCGTGAGCGCAACATCTTTAACTTCCTTACCATTCAGAAAGGCAGATTCCGCACCGAGCACTTCGAGCACACCGCGAGGCAGATCAAACTCCTCCAGCGGATAACCAAACAGCGACAGATGCCCCGGACCACTGCCAGGCGTTACGCCCGCGCCAAACGGCACCAAACCACCACACGCAGCCTTTTGCGCGAACGCATCCAGGTGCGGCGTTTTTGCAGTCTCAAGTTCCGTCTTGCCGGTATCCGGGTGAGGCAGTCCGCCCACGCCGTCGAAAACCCAGAACAGGATTTTACTGTCATTCTTAAATACCAACTCTCGCAACAATTCCAGACGCTTCATTGTCTCTCCTACCGATTGTATAAACAGCTCATCGGGCTGTCAGAATGAATAAGTTTGTCGTCGATGGCCGTGCAAGAACCGCCAGGTCTAACCTGAACATAGCAGCGCTTCGCAAAATCCACCGTGTTATTTTTCGCTACTCGTCGGCGCTGCACGTGACGCCAGACGTTTCAAGCGCGTATTGCCGTCGACATTGTCGGGATCAATTTCCAGGACGCGCCGAAGACCATCGCGCGCCTCAACCCAGTGACTACGCCGTTCAGCGAGTTCCGATTGTTTCAAAAACAGCGGCACTGCGTGGGCTAGTTTGTACTCCGGCATAATCCGCATGCGATAGGTATGCCGCGTATCTCGATCACGCAACGTTTTGTAAGCGAGTTCCACACGCTCACGAATTTCACGCACACGTTTGTGCACTTCCTCCTCAAGTTCATCCGAAACCTTGCTCGGATCGAACTGCACGAGCAAATCCTGATACGCCTTCTCAACCACTTCGTCATAACTCGACCAGTGGATATTCAGGACTTCAAAATAACTCGCTTTATGAACACTCAGGTATTTTACCGTAATGTTTTCACGCACACGCTCACGCACAACGGTGTCATGCAACGAGCGGTCAAAACGCAACAATCCCATCCGATGCAGTGCAAATAGCACCGCAAATGTGTCTACCGGCGAAAGACCACTCTCCGTAAACACTTCACGCAAGCGCCGACGCCCTGTCACCACACGCGCAAGCAACTCCGTGCTTTGCGGCTGAACAACCGCAAGTTCAAGACGATCGGTGTCCTGGTCAATGATTTCTGGATAGCTGTCGATTTCAGCACCAATAATCTTCTCCCGCTCTCGGGACGGAAGCTCGCGTAATTGCTTGGAAAGTCGCTCAAACACAATTCGCTCAACCGCAACATGCACCCGAAGCGGCGGCTGCGGCAAAAAACCAGCTTCCAGCGAATGCGATCCGTACACACGTACCTGCCCGCTATCTTGTTCGCAGATTTCGCGCAGCAAATACGTCAATCGACCCGCAAGCCCGTGACGAAGCTTGCCCGCATCCACAATCCCCAACTCCATCAGACTGCGTTCAACTGCAAATCCAAACTCGTCTGCATGCGCAGCTGCCATCGCCAACTGGTGATGCGTAATCTGGTCAGCAGCCTGCAACATTGGCCCGAGTTCTTCGGCCGCAAGACGTTGCTTTCGGCGAATTTCGGCAACATAACCGCCATCAAAATACACCTGGCGAGTTACGTCGGAACTCCGGACTTCCATGATTCCGGTAAAACCGCTTTCCGACAGCTGCAACAACATGTCGATAATTCGATCTTCCGCAAGATCTTCAATTCGATCCGGATCCGACGACACCGCTTGCCACGGCATTGCAGGACCATAAAACTCCCGCTCCATTCCGCTCTGCAGCGTCATGCCCGTAACACTCAAAATCGATTCATCCGGCGAAGGCAGGTCCATGCGACGCCGTGGCCGACTCAACGATTGCGTCATGCCAACGTCCATTCGACTACTCGTCACCTCCGGACTCAGATTCTGCGCCACATCTACCTGCGGCTCAGCCATAAGCTGGTCATACATCGCCTGCATCGTCGCCAGGTCTTCTTTATTCAAATTAAATACTTCTATCGCCGTTCCACGCTCCGACACATGAACGACTCGCCCGCTCGTTGTAACCGTTAGATGCGCGAGCGGAAACGACAGAGATATATCAAC
>JBEBSM010000389.1:0-3253 GCA_040394315.1 Lujinxingia vulgaris | reverse complement strand
TACGCAGAGTGTCAAACGTGGGTCACCTCGGTGGTGGCTACGTGCTGGTAATGACTCTGCTTCGTTTCTTCAACACGTGACTTTCGGCATGACGATTAAGCCCAAAAGGCATCTTATTGATATTGTCTCGACCGCGCTGGCCAGTCTTGCGGCGACGGGCGTTGACGGAGTTTTGTATGCAGGATTGCTGCACTGGACGGTTAACTGGGGAGCTTATCGAATTGGTTTGACGGCCGCGCTGGCCGCATTTTTAGGCGGAATGACACATTTCATACTGTGTCGAACGTGGGTGTTTCAGCGCTATGATAAGCCCTTAAAGAGCGCACTTGCGGCCTATATGTTGATGAGTGCTGGCGCAGCGCTGGTGCATGGTTTGCTAACGTACGCACTTGCATTGCACGTCGCAGTCTCGTCGGCCTGGCTGGTTTCCAAAGTGGTCGTATTTTTGATGTGGACCTATCCGATGAGTCGATTTGTGGTGTTTGGTCAAATACGAGAAGAGCTGAGCTGAATTGAGACATTGAGACTCCAAAAGTAAACTGCGTTTGTGAGGTACCCATGCACTTGATTTCGTCTGTCATGAGGTTGTATCAGCGCGGTTTGTGGATTGTGCTAGCCACGCTGGTTGTGGTTACCGGCGTAGCGATCATGCTTGCGCGCACGCTCACGCTGGATGCGGATTTATCCCAGCTTTTGCCGGAAAGTGCGTCGAGCGTTCGCGGTCTTAATCAGCTCGAAGAACAGTATGGGGGCAATATCGGTCGGTTGACCGTGGTGCTGCAGAACCCGGACCGGGAGTTGAATCGGCGGGCTGCCTGGCGCTTATCGGCATTGCTTGAGCAGGTCGAAGGCGTGGGGCGCGTGGAAGTAATGCGCCCGCGCGAGTTTTTTCTTGAACATCGCCTGCTCTATGTAGATCTGGCGGATCTTGAAGAGGTTTCAGACCGCATCCGCGCGCGTCTGGACTGGGAGCATGGGCGCGCCAATCCGTTGTTTGCACAGTTAGGCCCTCAGGGGCCGCCGCCGGTGGATCTGTCCGATATCGAGGCGCGCTACGCGTCGCTGGATACCGGCGATTATTACGAAGCAAAAAACGGCGACGTACTGGTGTTTTTTGTGTATCCGGAGTTTTCGGCGGCAGATCTGGGCAAGTCACTCGCGTTGATCGAGCAGGTGCGGCAGATATCGCAAGAAGCCCTGGCCGGAAATCTCTCGGACGTCAAAATGGCGCTGACCGGGCGTTATATGAAACGTGTGGAGCAGGAAGAAATCCTGTCGGGTGATCTGAAAACCGCAACGACCGTCGCGATTTTTCTGTTGCTTGCGTTTCTTGGCATTTATTTACGCAGTCTGCGCGCGACGGTCCTGGTTTTGGTACCGCTCACCGTGGGAACAACCTGGGGATTTGCCTGGGCTGCGGTGATGTTCGGCAATTTGAACATCTTAACGACTTTTCTGGGTGCGATTTTGCTGGGGCTGGGCGTGGATTACGGGATCCATCTGGTGTCGCGCTATTATGAAGCACGTGCTGCCGCAGAGCCTGCGGCGGAGGCTGTGAAAACGGCGTTGCAGACCTCGGGCCGTGCAAGCATGTACGCCGGCCTGACGACGATGGTCGCGTTGGGCAGCCTTGCGTTGTCCAGTTTTCGTGCATTCTACGAGTTCGGGGTGATAGCGCTCGGTGCTATGTTGTTGATATTGCTGTCTTATGCGACCGTTTTCCCGATCATGGTGCTGGTGTATGCGCGTCTGTTCCCATCCAATGAAGCCGTGCCGCTCGGGCGCGTGCCTCTGTCCGTTATCTGGGCTGACAAACTCGCCCCGAAGCTGACGCTGGGTGAACATCCATCGGGGCGGCGCTTGAACCGGATGCGCAAGCTATTTGTGGTAGCACTGTTTAGTTTTGGAGCGATTGTCGTGCTGGCCAGCGTGGGGTGGTCGCGGGTTGAGATCGCGCGCGATTTTCGGGCCGTACAAATGACCGATACGCCCACCTGGCGGCTCGATGAGCTGGTCAACGATATTATCGGCCAGTCGCAAACGCCGGCCGTCGTCATGGTCGATTCCCCGGCGCATGCACAGGCCGTGGTAAACGAATTGCGCGCGCGCCAGAAAAACTGGCCGCAAGGCTACACAATTCAACAGGTTTTGAGTCTTGATGAGGTTGTGCCGCAAGACCAGGCCGCAAAAATGGTGCTGTTGGCCGACTTGAAAGACGAACTCGAAAGCGTTCCGGTCGATGAACGCTCGCCACAACTCACGGAGTTTTTAAGCGAAGCGCGGCAAGTGCTGGCGGGCGGTCCGGTTACCACTGCGATGTTGCCGGAATCATTGCGCAAACCGTTTTCTCGCCGCGATGATGCAAACCGTGCGATTGTCCTGGTTTTTGCGGCGCACCCTGCGGAACAAGCGAAGATTATCGAAGATTTTGCAGCGGTGATGCGTAATTTGCCGGGCGCTGATTTAAACCAGCCGCCGATCGAAGGCGTGAGTGAAGCGTTGTTGTTGGCCGATATTCTGGTTTACGTGGAGCACGATCTGGTGTGGATGATCGCCGTCGCGTTATCGGGCGTATTTCTGGTCGGCCTGCTCGCGTTTGGTTTTCGGCGACGTCTCTGGGAGCTGTTGGGGATCCTCGCGCTTTCGATCTATTGTGCGATCGGGATTGTCGGATTGCTGGGCTTATCGTTTACGTTTCTCAACCTGATCATCGTACCGGTGTGGCTGGGTCTGGCGGTCGACGTGTCGTTTTACATGTTGATGCGTCGTGACGAAACCGGTGATGAAGTCAGACCGCTTCTCGGCGTTGCCGGGTCGGTCATGGCCGGTTTTTTGACCAGTATGATTGGCTTCAGCGCACTCTTGTTTGCGCATCATCAGGGGCTGTTTGGGCTGGGATTGATTGCGGTTGTCGGTCTGGGGACTATTTTATTAGTGAATCTATTGATTCATTTGCTGTTGCTGGTTCGTAGTCAGATCGTTCAGCAGAGCATCGAAGTTAACCCGCGGGCAAAGCCCGAAAAGGACATGCCTTACCATCCGTTGACAGGCCATGAGTAAAAACTACGCACTTTTGGGAAGTATCGGGGTATTCGTAGGGACGTATGCGATCATCAATCCACTGAGGTTGGAACATCTACTGATGATTGCGGCACTGGCAGTCTTGGGGTGATTTTCGAGGGCAACACGTCAGTTTGTACTGATGATGTTGCCTCTTTTTTTGTTCGTCTGGGTGTATGATTTGTTGCGCGTA
>JBEBSM010000388.1:0-3273 GCA_040394315.1 Lujinxingia vulgaris | reverse complement strand
TCGCGGATCCAGCCGTCGGCGCAGTCGTTTGTATGCTGACATTCGGCGGTGGGTTTTACGCATTTGTCGCCCAGACACAGCTCGTCGGCAGCGCAGCAGTTGTCTGCACAAATAAGTTCAAGATCGCAGCCTGGCGGTGGGGTTACAGGGGGCGTGTCGGTCGTGGAAGGCGCATCGGTTGTTGTATCGGCGTCGACGTCTCCTGGCTCACTGACATCACCGTCGGTGGTATCGAGAACATCGAGTACATCCACAGGCGAGCCGACGTCATCGTTGTTTTTGGGAGCGTCAATCGTATCGGAACAGGCGTGTAACAGAGTCGCGACGCCGACTAATAAAACGAGTAACATCCATACGGGGAAAATACGGCCTGAGCGGTCGCAAATCATGGCATCATCCACACAATAGGTTGTTTTGGTTATAAGTGGCCTATCAAGCTTCTACACCGATTTGATGATTTCGAGGGTGAGCGATGAATGACATCCGGCGGCAGGAAAGCAGCGAGGGGGAAATCTATTCGCGCTGGCCAATCGGTTTTGTGGGGCTGGCAGACAAGGGCTACGGGCGGGGATGTTTGTGCAGATAAAGTGCATGCCTGTGAGAATTTGTCGCGGATTCAAGACCGATTCATACAGGCATGCTTTCTCTGGTGGCTAAGCACTAAATAGCGGGTTCGTTCTATTGTTTTCGGCAACGTCGGCATCCGAAAAATATCGGTTTTCCCACTCGATTTTTACGATCTGGTGCAAAAGCCCAAGTCTTTCCGGAAATTTTGGTGGCTGGTACGCGTGTAGAAGAATTCCACTGTCGATCGTGGCCTTGAGCGCCAGAGAAACGAGTGCGCGCTCAACATCCGAGGTTCGGCTATCGGCATTGGCCAGTACAAAGGCAGCCGAAATGGAATGGCTTTGCGAGACGTCATCACGCAGTTCATCCGCAATCCACTCAAACCGCTCACATTGCAAGAGTACCTCTTCCACTCGCCCTTCAATCCTTTTGGTGGACGCGGCCCATGCGCGGTCGACCTCGTCCAACAAAATCTGCATGTTGTTGGTTTCCAGAGTGTTTGGAACGGTAACAGCGTTATGGGTTTGGGGAGCAAGAAAGTTAATGGACGATTGGTTTTGCATGAGAATCCTCGAGAGCTGTGTATACAGGTTTTTGTGATTTGAAGGTGCGGGTACCTCTGGCGAAAGTACCTGTATAGTTTTCGGAGGAACGGTCGGAAATGTTGCTAACTATTTGTAAGTGTTTGATAAAATGTTGGTGAGGCGTAGTGGTTATGCGGTTAAAATGAATTTTGTAGCGTTTTGATTGCGCATTGAATCATGAAAATAATCGAGAAAGTGATCACTTTTTTGGCCAGTTTTCAGTTAAGTGTGTTTGTCCGGCCTTGTTATTGCGCGTTCAAAAAAGTTGGAAATAAGTAGTTTGAGGACGGAAAAAACACGAGAGGGCTGATAAAATGGGAGTCGATTGGCTCAGTGTCGGCACAATTATGATCGGGTTTGATTGGAAGCAGACTAGATTTGGAGCAATAGATGTGCGAGAGCAGTTTTGGCGCGTAAGAGTTCGTAACAATCTTAAAATAATGACGAAAACCGAAGAAAATCATGAAGATAAGCGACAACGAACGGATTTACCTGGATTGGAACGCAACGGGGCTTTTGTTGCCGTCGGTACGCAGCGCGTTGATTGAGGCATTGGAGACGACGGTTGGAAATGCTTCGAGTATCCATCGTGAAGGGCAGATGGCGCGTACGAAAGTGGAGCGTGCGCGACGTGCTGTTTCACGTGCGATTGGGGCTGCGATGCAGTCCGTTGTGCTGACGGGAGGCGCGACGGAGGGTAATAACCAGGTGTTGTTGGCACATGTTCGCAATACGCCAGAGGCCTTCGTGGTGTGCTCTGCTGTTGAGCATCCATCTGTGCTGGAGGTTGTGGATGCGATTGCCGGCAATGGCGTGCGAACGGCTGTGTGGCCCGTGGATCATCGTGGACGACTTGATCTGGATTGGCTGGCAGAACAATTGAAAGCCGGCGCGACGCTTGTAAGCGTAATGTGGGCGAATAACGAAACCGGAAACATTCATCCGATTGAGGAGATTGGGCGCATGGTGCGCAAGGCCGGCGCGATTTTCCATGTGGATGCGACGCAGGCGCTCGGGCGTATTCCTGTGCGTTTTGATTCGGCGATCATGGATTATATGACCTTGTCGTTTCATAAAATGGGTGGGCCGAAGGGAATTGGCGCGATTTTGGTCCGGGAGGGCTTAAAAATCGAGGCAATTATGTACGGCGGGCATCAGGAGCGGGGACGGCGGCCTGGGACGGAGAATATTATGGCGGCTGCCGGGCTTGAGGCTGCAGCACTTGCGTTGGAACAGCAGGGCGACGCGTGGCAGCAGACGTTGGTGCAATTGCGCAGTGTTTTTAAGGAAGCGCTGCGTGAACATGTCGGCGAAATCGAGTTTCGAGGCGATGCGGATGCACAATTGCCAAATACTTTGAACCTGGCGTTTGAGGGCGTTGACGGCGAAGATCTGTTGCTGGCGCTGGACTTAGAGGGAATCGCGGCGTCGAGTGGTTCGGCGTGTACAGCGGGTTCGCTTGAGCCAAGTCATGTGATTTTGGCGATGGGCTTTGAGCCGGCACGCGCGCGGCAGAGCGTTCGTTTTAGCTTTGGTCCATCGACCCGTGAGGCAGAACTTCGCGAAGCTGCGCAGCGAATTGGTCAGGTCGTTAAAAGACTGCGGAATTTGTAAGGACGTGTGTGTGCGCGAAGTTTATTTTGTTGGCGGGGATTAGGCAAAGCGGCGTGTATGTTTTGAGGGGGAAGTGTTGCAAGGCCGCATATCTTTTATGATTTCGGCTTTTCAATCCCTGCACGTTGCGCTAGTGGGCTGCTTACGTAGGCTTGCCAGCGAAAAGCGGCAACCGGTTATTCGAAAAATGCATTGCTTTCATTGTGAAGTTCATTATGTCATCAACCGAACGAAGTGAAACGGCCGAGCAGTGTGCTGTGCCGATGCGCAGTGTCGCCAGTGATCTCGGCGATTTGAAGGATATTATTCAGGGCCGGGTGGTCGTGGCCATGAGTGGTGGCGTCGACAGCTCGGTGGCGGCGGCTGTGCTGGTGAATGAGGGATATGACGCGGTTGGTATTTCCATGCGTCTGTATTCCACTCCTCAGGAAACATTTACCAAGAGTTGTTGCTCGCCGGACGATCTTTTTGATGCGCGCGCGGTTGCGGATGCGTTATCGATTCCGTT
>JBEBSM010000387.1:0-3291 GCA_040394315.1 Lujinxingia vulgaris | reverse complement strand
TGTTTTGAAGCTTAAAAACGGTTCGGAAGTTCGCGCGACCATCGTTGCGATCAATCCAGCGTTTTATACGGTCAGCCGCTACGGCGAAGTCCGCACCATTCCAAACGGCGATGTTCAGAGCGTTGAGTATGAGAAAGGCAGCAAGCCGGCCGGCGTCGATTCACAAGATCAAATCGTTTTGAAAAACGGACATGTTCTTACCGGGAACATCGTGCTTGAGAACGACAAGCCTGCTTACTTCCAGATTAAGTCTTCGACTTTGGATTACACGTACACGGTATTTGAACCACAGGCCGTGAAAGTTTTCAAAAAAGGTAAAGAAGTAAAATAATCATGTATTCGTGATGAGTACATGGAGCGTCTGAATACAAAAACGGCGATTCCCCTTCAGGGGAATCGCCGTTTTCCTTTTAATCCAGTGAAATCGCCTGGGCCGGGAGCATGAGCGCTTCGCCTGGCTTAAATAGCATTGGAAGAAGTACGCTGGTTTCGACGTCACGCAGCAATCGTTGCGCAACCGAACGCTCACGTAAATCTTCGGTCTTCAGCAGTTGCAGGCCCGGAACAAGCGAATTTACGAACTGCGCGGCCTGCGCACCAAACGGTCCACCGAGGATGGAGCGGTTTCCTGGGTACGGCACGTAATCTGCCTGCCCAGTTTTCAGGCCCGCCAGCACTTCGGCGCGCGCGATTGCATCCATCAGACCACCGAGGTGATCGACAAGCTTTTTGTTCTGAGCCGCTGTACCACTCCAGATATGGCCACGGCCGACCTGGTCGATTTGTTCGGCCGTCAAATCACGGGTTTGCGCGACCTGATTCAAGAAAACGCGGTACATAAAGTGGATGGAGCTTGAGATTGCCTCGCGCTCCGCGTCGGTCCAGGGGCGAAGCAGGTTGAAGACGCCGGTTTTTGTGCCTTTTTCGATGCGTGAGTGATTGACACCAATTGCAGACGTCAGATGATCGACGTTGAATTTACCGGCAAAAATACCGATGGAACCCGTGAGTGTAGTCGGCGCCGCAAAAATTTCGTCAGCGCCGGCAGCAACATAATAGCCACCGCTTGCAGCTACGTTGCCCATCGAAGCGATGACGGGTTTGGTCTGCGCAAGCTCACGAAGTTTGCGGAAAATAATGTCGCTGCCCATGGCACTTCCGCCCGGACTATCGATACGCAGCACAACAGCGCGCACGCTGTCGTCTCGCCGAATCCGCTCGAGTGTTTCGACCATGGATTCGCTACCGGTCAGAATATCACCGGTCAGCGGTGTTTGGCCCGAGCCGCCGTCAACAATGACGCCATCGACATAAACCACTGCGATACGTGGGCGTTTTCCCCAGCGGGTTTCTGGATTTTCGTCGCGCTTGTAGCCGTATTCAAGGTTGCTGGAAATACGATACTTTTCGCGCAGCTTCGATTCAATTTCGTGAACATAGACGAGCTCATCGATGAGATGTTCTTGAACGGCCTCGTTGCCGAAGATTGGAACGCGCTCAAAAAGCTGTGCGACCCGCGTTGGCTTTAGGCCACGGCGATTGGCCATTGTATCGACCAATTCGGACTGAATTTCATCGAGATACGCATTCGTTTGCTCCAGAGCCTGCTCACTGGGCGCGGACTTAATATAACCCTCCGGCGCTGTCTTATAGGCTCCGATGCGGACAAACTCGGCTTCAACGCCAATTTTATTGAGCACTTGTTGATAGTTGATGAACTGCGCGCTCAAACCCATGGGAAAGTAGGGGATACTGGGCGGCATCCAGATTTCGGCTGCTGCCGATGCCAGGTACAGACTGCGCGTCGATGGCTCGCTGACCGTGCTGATCGTATGTTTTCCGGCAGCCTGAATGGCCATAATATGTTGGCGAAGCTCCCAGATTTGAGCGTAACCCAGGGAGTTTGATTCGATTCTAAGAACGACTCCGCTAATCGTGGCATCGTCGCGAACGGCCTGCAGATCTTCAAGTAACTCCATAAAGCTGCGGCGATCACTTCCGAGAAGGCTTGAAGTTGCCTGTTCCGCGAGCGAATTATCGATATCAAACTGCAGCCATCGGCCCGTGCTATGTACGAGTGAGCGGCGGGCGTCGGATGAGATTCGAAACAGATAGGATTGGCCGGCGTATTTCAGATTATCCCCATCAAGACGACTGAAGTGTGCGCCGCCCTGTATTTGAAGCAACTCCAACCCGCCGCTGATACTGGAGAACGTCCATTCTGTGGGATTCTCGCTTGTGGCAACGTGGACCGTGTTTCGTACGAACAAACGCAGGCCGTCCAGCGGCTCAATCACAACGCGTGGAACCAGATTGTAAGCATTCAAATCCCATACGCGTTCAAGTTCTGTGTCAAAAACCAGACGTCCTTCCCAAAAGCGTAAGGCCATGCCCGCACTCAACCGCAAAGGAAGTGCTTGTTCGTTGTCTAAGAACGACGAACTGAAATCGCGCGCAAAAAAACCGAAACCAACATGTTGGGAGGGCCGCCATTGTACGCCGGCGTCCCAGGTCGAAAGATCGTTCAATTGACGCTCGTCGCGACTGCCAAAAAAGTTGTAATTTACCCCTAGACTAAGGGTGCGCGCAGAACCCGCAGCGAGTCCGAGCGTATATTTACGATAATCTGCGCGTTTCGGGCCCAATTCAGGTCGATGTAGCCACTGAATCCCAAATCCGCCGCCAAAACTTCCCGTGCCAGCGGCTGCGAACAACGCCTGCCCCTGCGCAAGCACTCCCCGGAAATCATCATTGGGTATACTGAACGCATAACCCAACTCGCCGCCTTTAATGAATGCCAGGCCGGCCGGGTTTACTTCAAGGCTTGCAACGTCATCTTGCGTTGTAATCGAGCGGTCCGGCAGCAGTATTCCAGTACTTGGACTGAGTCCTGTGGGAACAGTTACGCTGTCAGCGGATTGTGCAAAGACATGACTGCCAAAGGCCAAAAGCAGGAGGGCGATTGGCCAAGACAGGGTATAGGGGCGTAGAAAACGGGCGAGTGACGTCGTACGGACAGTTCGAAATTTCATTGTGGCTCAATTCTCAGTAATTTTAAGCTTTCAAAGTCATCAATACAATCATTGGAATGCACGATAGCATAAGCGAAGCACGAGCAATAAAACAACAAAGGCCACAGCATTTGGCTGTGGCCTATTAATAAGCGGTCGATTGTTAAGGAGGAGAGTAGGGCGTACGTCGAGATTAGTTGAAGTCTGCCGAAGCACCGGTTTTGGTTGGTGCAATTTCTGCACCCTTTTCTTGCGCAGAGTCTGACGATTTGAGGGATGC
>JBEBSM010000386.1:0-3294 GCA_040394315.1 Lujinxingia vulgaris | reverse complement strand
CCACTATCTCCACCGTCTCCAGCATCTGGATCGTTATTAATACCGTTGTTTTTACCCGGTTTAGGCTGACAGACTTATGTCGTCGGATTCATCACCTGTCCCGCAGGACATTCCCCCGACTTTTGACCGACCAAGGAGTCCGTGCACCCTACCAGCGAAAAAAACACCGCTAGAGATATTAATGAAAGTCTGGCTCGCATACCGTCCTCTTTTCTATGAACACATGGTGGTAATAAATTCTATTTAAGCCCACATACTATCGCAAATCCATTCGCGCGTGCATTGAGCCAAATCATAACCAAGGTAACAAAAGACGCCCCTGTTTGCGAACATTATTACTCGCGAACTTTCAAGATAATACCCACACCGACTAGCAATAATGCGGATATTCCGCATACCACACCCAGATCGACTGCAAGCCATGTCTCGGCCGTACCAAAAAACCTGTCCAGCGGGTTGAGCGCCGCTGAAATCGACTGGCCACTCCCAACACTTGCTTTAGAAAGTGAATTTGCACTGATTTCGTACGCGTCCGCAATATGCTCCGCCTGCAACAAACCTTCAAATCCCCAGCGGCTCACCACGCCATGACTGGCGAGCCACGCAACCGCTCCGATGCGGTCAATCGGCATAATCGCGCCGCCCAAAATCACCTGCGGAATCAACAAAATCGGCACCAGCGCAATCGCCGCTTCGCTTGTGCGCACAATCGACGACAACGTCAATCCCATCGCAACGCCCGCCAGCGAACACGACCACAATACCGCCATGTGGTAAAAAGGATTTCCCCAGAAATCGAGCACAAAATACGTAAACGCAAGCAACGTCGCGCACTGCACAAAACACAGCACCGCCAATACCGTCACTTTGCTGGCGACATACGCGCCGATCGACAGATTCACCATCCGCTCACGCTTGTAAATCGCCTGTTCCCCAACGATTTCGCGCGCAGCATTCGAGCATCCAAACCAGATCGCAGAAACGACCATCAAAAACAGTGCGTACGGCATAAATTGCAGCCGACTCGCCACACCGTCCATCTCGTTCATGAACACAAGGTCGAGCAACAACGCCACAATCGGCGCCTGAATCAGCAAGATAAACGTCCCTACACGATCCTTAAGTTTAATATTCAAATACCGCTTGGTCAGCGTGCTCCACTGACGAAACGAAAAGCTCCGCGGCCGCCGCACGCTCGATGCCGTCAACTTCACATCCGCACTGTGCTCACGCCGATCGAGCACAAACTCCTTATGATAAGAACTCTGCCGATACCGCGCCGCAAACGTCTCCATCGGCTCGCCGGCACGCTTGGCCTCCATCAACGGAACCATGCAAGAACCAGGATCTGCCAACAATTCGTCGCCCGCCGGCGTCCCCTCCACCAACCCCGGATGAAAATACTGAATCGAATCCGGATACGACGGCCCGTAATAAACCAGCTCACCATCGGCCAGATACAACGTGTTATCCAACAAACGATAAATCTGCGGCGAAGGCTGATGAATCGTCAGCAAAATCGTCCGCCCGCCATCCCCCAGTTTGCGCAACAACTGAACCACATTCAACGCATCTTCACTCGCCAAACCACTCGTCGGCTCGTCCAGACACAACAAACTCGGCTCGGTCAAAAGCTCCATCGCCAGATTCACACGCTTGCGCTGCCCACCCGAAATCCCCTTGCGCTCCGGCGACCCAATCTGCACATTACGCGTCCCCAGAATCTCAAGTTCCGTCAGAACTTTCGTAATCCGCCAGTCGATCTCCTCATCCGCCGTATCGGGCGGCAACCGCAACTTCGCCGTATAATACAACGCTTCATAAACCGTGAGCTGATCATGAATGATGTCTTCTTGCGGCACATACCCGATCGCTCCCCGATAACGATCGTAATGCGCGCTCAGCTCATCGCCGTTGAGCAACGTCCGCCCATAAGTTGGTCGCAAATAACCGATCAGCGCCATCAAAAGCGTTGTTTTGCCAGCACCCGACGGCCCGAGCAAGCCCACCATTTCCGTCGGATAAACCGTAAAACTCACCCCATCCAAAATCCGCCGAGGCTTCCCACCATCATCCACCTCGACCCGCAGATTCTCGCCCTGCAATAAAATATCGCCCTGATAACTCTTTTGAACCGTGCCCCGCGCCAGATCCAGACGAATCGCATGCGACCCCAGGCTGACCGTTTGCCCGGGCTCCAACCGCGCACGCGTAATGCGTTCGCCATCGATAAACGTCCCGTTCGCACTGCCCAGGTCTTCAAGAAAAATCCCGTCTGCACTGCGCTCAATTTTCGCATGATGACGCGAAATCTGCGGCCCATCGATCACGATATCATTGCTCGGACCACGTCCGAGCGTAACCAAAGCCTTGTCTTCCGGCAGATCGACCTGCTCGCTACTCGCTGCCAGCGGCCCCATATCTACAAAATCGCTGATCCGGCTGATCGGAAAACGATAGCTCCCCAGAAACAACACGTCCTCAACCCCGACGCTCGCTTCCTTGATCCGGTTCGACCGCTCGTTCAAAAACGTGCCGTTCGCCGATTTCATATCCTGCACTCGCCAGCCAGAACCCTGCGGCGTCAACCGAACATGTCGACGCGAAATCTGCGGCGCATCCAAAATGATGTCGCAATCCTCATCCCGCCCAATCACGATATGTGTTTTTACCGGCGCCTCAACGGCTTCGAGAATTTCCGTCGCATACTGCGCGCCGCTCGTGCTCAACACGACTCAAAATAATGCAAAACGCCCGGAAACAGCGCGTCACAACTTTCCTTCGCACCGTTTTTGCTACCCGGAATCGCCAGCACCAATGTGTCGCCAATCGTGCCCGCCAGGCTTCGCGAAAGCATCGCCCGAGGCGTCCGATCAAGACCGTGCGCTCGTGCATGTTCCATGATCCCAGGAATCGTTTTATCCAGCATCGGCTCCAAAACATCCGCTGTCTGATCTTTTGCCGTCAACCCCGTTCCACCCAGCGTAATCAACAGATCTACGCTTTTTGTGAGCACCGATTCCAGCGTTTCACGCAACACATCCGCACCGTCACCGATGATTTTATAATCCACCAGTTCGACTTTCGCGTGCTTTTTGACCTGCTCCATCACAATCTGCGCTGCAGAATCGTCTTTTTCACCACTGCGCACCGCTTCCGACGCAAAAATCACCGCCAGACGCAACGAAAGCCCACTCAACCGCGCCTTGAAGTCCGATTTTCCGCCCGTTTTCGAAACCAGATGAATCGAGCGAATTTCAATCACACCCGTATCCGATGGCGCATGCGGTTTGA
>JBEBSM010000385.1:0-3306 GCA_040394315.1 Lujinxingia vulgaris | reverse complement strand
GCGACATCTACATCGCCGAAGGCTGCCACACCTGTCACAGCCAGATGATTCGCCCCATGCGCCACGAAATTGAGCGTTACGGTGAGTATTCCAAGGCCGGCGAAGACGTATACGAGCGCCCGTTTTTGTGGGGCTCCAAGCGTACCGGTCCTGACCTTGCCCGCATGGGCGGCAAGTACCCGCACACCTGGCACGTGCGCCACATGCGTAACCCGAGAGACATTCATGACGGCTCGATCATGCCCGCTTACCCGGCCATGTTCACCGACGAACTCGACCTCTCCGGCACGCAACGCAAAATGGAAGGTCTGATGATGCTTGGCACACCCTACACGCCACAGGAGGCTGAAAACGCCATCGAAATCGCGCGTGCACAGGCCAAGGAAATCTCCGACGAAATCATTGCAACCGGCGGCGAAGCTGGCCTCGAAGACAAAGAGATCATCGCGCTTATCGCCTATTTGCAACGACTTGGCGTCGACATCAGCAAAGAGCCCGACGTAACCCAGGGTCTGCGAGGTAAACGATGAGAAAAGACGTAATGGCCGACGCCAATCTGGCGATCTATGCCGAAGTAGCACTCTTTATCTTTGTCTCCGTCTTCATTTTGATCACGATTCGCGCCTTCATCATGAAGAAAGACAGTATCCACCACCTTGAGCGTATGCCTCTTGACGACGGCAGCACGAGTTCGGAATACGAGGTCCGCCCATGACAACCACACCCGTAACACCCCCTGGCGAGGGAGAACGCGACGTTATTATTGAGGGGCATGATTATGATGGGATTTTGGAGTACGACAATCCCATGCCCTCCTGGTGGCTCGGTATTTTCTACATCACCATTGTCTGGTCGCTCTTTTACCTGGTCGGGATAAGCCTCGGCTACATCAATACCTACGAAGACGACCTGGCCGTAGAAACCCAGAAACTGCTCGCAGTGCAACATGCAGCCAAGGCAGATACGCCGGACGTTACTCCGGAATACCTGGCAAGCCTCGTTGGTAGTGAGGAAGTGATCACCAACGGCAGCGCTGCGTTCACCGCAAGCTGCGCCGCATGTCACGGCCAGTCGGGCGAAGGCATGATCGGACCCAACCTCACCGACGACCACTGGCTTCACGGTGGAAGCCTGACCGATATCTACAACGTCGTTCACGACGGCGTGCTCGATAAGGGCATGCCTGCATGGGGCAGCATTCTCTCTCATGACGACGCAGTTGCAGTCGTTATCTATATCGAATCCTTGAAGGGCACAGACCCACCCAACGCGAAAGCGCCTGAAGGACAACCGTACGTCGCGGAGTAAACCATGAGTAGCCAGCCAACAAGTCCATCGCCCGAGCGCAGCAACAAAGTATTACAGTCGCCCGACGAAGTACTTTCCACCATGAGCAAGGACGGAAAACGACGCTGGCTGTACCCAACGCCAAGCCCCGGCACCATGCACAAAGCACGCGGGGTCATGGCGTGGGCACTCATTGTTTTGTTCCTGGGCCTGCCGCTGGTAAAAATCGGCGGCAAGCCCTCCGTTTTCCTCGATCTGCTCCACGGTGAATTCACGTTCTTTGGGCTTACGCTCTACGCAAACGACACCTTCTTATTAATGGTGTTTTTGCTGCTCACGTTGATGACCGTATTCTTCGCAACCTCACTGCTTGGCCGCGTTTGGTGCGGCTGGGCATGCCCGCAAACCGTCTATCTCGAGTTCGTCTACCGACCGCTTGAGCGACTCTTTGAAGGCAAAGAATACACGCGCAAAAAGCGCGATGAAGGTCCGATGACGACCGAGAAGTTTTTGCGCAAGTTCGCAAAATACATTTTCTACATCGCGATATCACTCATTTTAGCACACACATTTGTTGCCTACTTCGTAAGCTGGGACGCCCTGCTTATCTGGATGCAACGCCCGCCGGCCGAAAACTGGGGATTCTTCGTGATGATGGCCTTCACAACCGGCCTCGTCTTGTTTGATTTCGCCTATTTCCGCGAACAAATGTGCACGATCGCCTGCCCTTACGCACGACTTCAGTCCGTTTTGATCGACAAGGACTCGATGATCGTAAGTTACGACCCCACGCGCGGCGAACCACGCGGACGACGCTCCCGCGCGCAGCGAAAAGAAGAACAATCCGGCATCAGCCTGAACCTCGGCGACTGCATCGACTGCGGCGCGTGTGTTCGAACCTGCCCGACCGGCATCGACATCCGCGACGGCCTGCAGATGGAATGCGTCGGCTGCACACAATGCATCGACGCGTGCGACGCCATTATGATCAGCGTCAACAAACCCAAGGGCCTTATCCGCTACACCAGCGAGAACGCGCTGGCCGGCATCAAAACCAGAATTATTCGCCCCCGAACCGTGTTGTACGGTGCGATTTTGTGCGGCCTGGGCGCTGTATTTGCCCTGAGCATCACTGCCCGCACCGAACTCGAAGTCAATGTCGGGCGAGCGGTCGCGGAACCTTACTCAACGCTTGGACAGGGGGAGATTGCAAACCGACTGAACTTCCGCATCCAAAACCGCGGCAAAGACACATCCGCAGAAATCACCGCAATTGCGCCCAAAGATACCCAGGTAAAGATCGTCGGACCAAGCCAGATAGCGCTTCCCGGCGGCGAAACCAAACGCATTGAAGCCTTCGTCATCGTTCCAGCTGATTCATTTACAAACGGCTCTGCGCACGGAACTTTCGAGATTAAGACCGACGATGGTTACACCAAAACCGTCGATTTCAACCTGCTCGGCCCGTCCGGTAACGGAACCAATAACGAGAACAGCAACGAAAACGACACTTTAGAAGCACCGCCTACGCCCGAGGTTCAACCATGATTCGCTTTCCCACGGTCAGCATTCCACCCCACATTCTCTACCCTGGCATGATCTTCGGCCTGCTCGGCATGTCGCTCACGATGTGCACGATCCTTGTAATCACCGCGAACGCTGGCCACGGCGCACAGATCGAGCACGATTATTACGAACGCTCCGTCAACTGGGATGAGTCACAACGCGAAGTCCAGAACGCGCGCATGCTCAACTGGAACGTCGACGTCACCATCACAACGGAATCACCCGGCAAAATCGTCTTCACAAATTCCGCCGCCGAGCCCATCGAAGGCCTCACCGCCCAGATAACCCTGCGCCGCCCCGAGCTGGCCAACGAGCTGAGCACCACGCCTCTCACACCCATTCCCGGCCAGCCCGGCCACTATGCCTTTGCCCACCACCCGACCACCAGAGGTCTGCTCGACGTAACCATCGAAGGCGACTTCGCCGACCAACACATCCGATTTGAGCGTCGCC
>JBEBSM010000384.1:0-3316 GCA_040394315.1 Lujinxingia vulgaris | reverse complement strand
GCTACGCACCACGTCGTCCACATCGCGCATGCCGCGAGTGCGGACAGTACCGCAGCGAGCAGATCGTTGAGGTCTGGGAGCACGTCTAATACCAGATTTGCAGTTCGACCGGGATCGGTTCTACCGATTCCGGTCTTCTGCTGTCTGACACATTGTTTCAGCACGTTGTTCAGGGCCATTCACAAAAACGGAGGCCCCGTATGAAGAAAAACATCTTGAAGGAAATGCCTCTCATGTCTACGGAAAAGAAAATCCTTCGCGTGGTGGCAGAGATCCTCGAGACACCAGAACGCGAAATTCGCCCGAGCGATGATTTTATCAGCGATCTCGGCGTCACAAGTCTTGATATCGTCAGTCTCGTCTGGAGAATTGAAGATGTTTTCGATCTTGAAGAAATTCCCGAATCGTCGCTGGAGCAGATCACGACCGTTGCCGATCTGATCGCGCTTGTTCTGGAACAAAAACCCGAAAAAACAGATTTAACACCTTCAGGTACTTCGTCGTATGACGTTGTGCTGGCAAGTGATCACGCCGGTCTCAGCTTAAAAAATGAGCTCGTTGCATGGCTCGTAAAAAGTGGCTACCACGTGCTCGATCTTGGACCTGAGGATCACAAACAAGTCGATTATCCAGAATATGCGCAGCGTCTCGGCGAGAAAGTCGTAGGAAAAGAGGCGCGCTTTGGGGTTTTGACATGTGGTTCTGGAATCGGGATGTCGATTGCCGCGAATAAAGTGAACGGACTACGCGCAGCGATGGTCAGCGAACCGGTAAGCGCCGCGCTTTCGCGGCAGCATAATGATGCTAACGTCGTTTGTATGGGCGCGCGGATCATTGGCACCGACATGGCCATTCAGTGCCTGACGGCTTTCCTGAATACGTCATTTGAACCCGGCGATGATGGTCGACATCAGCGTAGAGTTCATCGGATCGCGCAAATTGAGGCGACTCAACTTGAAAGTCGCACGGCAACCACGTCCTCTATTGCCTCGAGCCTCTTACCAAAGCATTTTCGACGTTAAACCACTGCGTTTTTTCCCTCGAACTGTCGTAAGTTTACTAAAATATTAAGTTTTGCCTGGAATTTCGAGCTCTGGATTCTGTCCGGTTTTCGAGACTGCTACAAACTATGCGTTGTCCTTACTGCGGTCACATGGAAGACAAAGTCGTCGATTCTCGCCATTCTAAAACCGGCGATGCAATTCGCAGACGACGGGAATGCCTGGGCTGCAACCAGCGCTTTACCACGTACGAACACATTGAGGAGGCCTTTCCTCAGGTGATCAAACAAGATGGCAGTCGTGAAGATTACGATCGCCAGAAAATCGCGCGCGGCATTCGACTTGCTTGCAGTAAAAGACCGATTTCACTCGAGCAAATTGACGCGGTCATCAGTAAATTCGAAGAAAACATGCTGGAGCTCTCCGTCCGAGAGGTTTCCAGTGACTGGGTCGGTTCGGCCATTACACAACAGTTGCGTCATCTCGATCCGGTCGCCTATATTCGCTTTGCCAGCGTATATCGCGGCTTCAGTGATATCGAAGAATTCCTCAAAGAACTCAATGACATGGGTTCCAACAACTCCGAAAGTACGCCCGAACCAAGCGACGACGAAGGGTAAAGCAAGCAATGACATCTCAGCGCATTGTCGGCCGAGATGCCGGCCAAAATACGACGCCAGAAACACCGGAAACAGCCGCGTCGACCGTTCATGCAGGCTCTAAACCGCTCATCAATCGCGATGAGTTCTTTATGGCGCGTGCGATCGAACTTGCAAAAAAAGCCGAAGGACGCACGCATCCCAACCCGGCGGTTGGATGTGTGATCGTGCGCGGCGACGAAATCGTTGCCGAAGGCTTTCACACACACGCCGGCGGACCACACGCCGAAGTCGCAGCGCTCGCCAACCTCAAAGTGCCACCGGAAGACTGCGAATTGTTTGTAAACCTGGAGCCGTGCAGTCACTTTAACCGCACGCCGCCCTGCACGCAGGCCGTTGTTTCTTCAGGTATTCGACGCGTCGTTGTCGGCACGATCGACACAAATCCAAAGGTCAGCGGACGTGGCGTGAACATGCTTCGCGACGCCGGTCTTAACGTCAAATTCGGCGTGCTCGAAACTGAAAGCCGCCGATTGAATGCACCGTTTTTCAAGCATATCGCAACTGGCCTGCCCTTCGTGGTTGCCAAATATGCGATGAGTCTGGACGGAAAAATCGCGACCCGAAACTTCGATTCGGCCTGGATCACCGGTGATTCCTCGCGCGCGCACGTCCAACAATTGCGAAACACCTATGATGCGATCATGGTCGGAAGCGGCACACTGAAAGCCGACAATCCCCGCCTGACCTGTCGCTTGCCAGGTGGCCGAGATCCGGTTCGCGTTGTGCTCGATGCTCGATTGGAATCATCGCCCGAGTCGCAGGTGTTTACGATGCCGGGTTCCACCGCACCGACCATTCTGATCGCAAGCGAAGACGTTTCGCCACAGCGTCGCGCCGATTTTGAGCGCGATGGCGTAGAAATCGAACTCGTCCCAACTGGCGACAACGGTTATCTCGATCCACGCGCGATCTTAGAAGCTCTCGGTCGCCGCGGATTGTTAAGCGTACTGGTTGAAGGCGGCGGCACGCTGCTCGGCTCACTTTTTGACCACCGACTGGTCGACCGCGTGTACGCCTACATCGCACCAAAAATCATCGGAGGAATGGGCGCGCCCACACCGATTTCTGGTCAGGGAATCGCGCACATGAACGACGTCTTTACGCTGGAGCACACCGAAGTCTTAACATTTGATCAGGATATCTTGATTTGCGGCGATATTTCCGACGCTTTTCGCGATCTGACCCCGGCGCGCACGTCCTGAGCTGCTCGTTATCGAATTATCGAATTATCGAATCATCAAATTATCGAATCATTGAAACGTGATTTAACCGAAGTATTGGTTACAGGAGTTCTACATGTTTACCGGTCTTGTTGCCGACGTCGGCAAACTTTCCAGCCTTCATCGAAGTGGTGAAAACTGGACTGTGACGATTTCCACCTCGTTTGATGTCGCCACGCTTGAGCTTGGCGAAAGTATCGCCGTGGACGGCGCCTGTTTGACCGTAACACGAATCGGCAGCGCAAGTTTTGATGTCGACGCGAGCCCCGAAACCTTGCGTAAAACCACGCTGGGCGATCGAAAAACCGGCGATTCCGTACATCTTGAACGCGCCCTTCGCATGGGCGACCGACTGGGCGGCCACATGGTACTCGGACACGTCGATGGCGTCGGTACCGTGCGAGGGAGAGCACAGGAAAAGAACTCGATCCTG
>JBEBSM010000383.1:0-3385 GCA_040394315.1 Lujinxingia vulgaris | reverse complement strand
CCGACACAGGTCCGCCAACCCACAGGTTGGTTACCGCTACGCGAGGATGCTCCACCAATTCGGCTACCATTTGGTGAAACCGTGTCAGCCAACTGTTTGTCTCGGACATACTACTCCTTGTGAGTGAAAGTGAGGCGTAAATAACGGGCGCATCCTCTGTTAAATGTTTGTAACGATGAGGAGATTATCTGTTTCATTCTCCAGTTGGAAGCAGAAACAGACGTGTGGGTTTAATAAGACGTAATATGACTTGATTAATGGGGCATTGGCGGCGGTTGTTTTGGGGTTTTGAGGTTTATTGGGGTGCGGAGAGGGGATTGGGTGGGGATTTGCCGGGTGAGATGATTTTGGCCTTTTTCGGGTTTTGAGCCAGAAACCAGTTGGAAATTGGTTTTCGCACTATCCAGAGCCTTCGGGATTTTCTATAACCATGGTTCTGACGGTTCACACGGAACGGTTTTGGGTAGGGAGCGGTGCAAAAATGTCTGATTTTGACGCAAATTCACAGATGGCTGGTGATTCTGGGCCGAAGGTTCAACCGACGCTGACGTTTTTTCAACGCTTTTTGTTAGCGACCAATTTGTGGACAGCCTATGTGATTGTTGCGGTAGATCTAACAATTCGTTGCTTTGCATCGGACTCTTTGTGGCAGTGGATGATTGGATTTGCACTTCTACTGGTCACATTTTTTATCAGCCGAGGTCTGTGGCGATTTTTAAAGCGCGGGCGCTTTCGGGCGGGCATGGCGGTCGTGCTTTTCTTTATGTTTAACGTGGCATCCGCACTGCTTTTTTGCGCGTTATTTTTGTGGGTTGTTCTCCAAGACGAAGCCCTGGTTGAACAATTCACAACGAAGCTACGGTGGAATCTATTTGATCCAGAGGTGGGGCTTGTTGAGGAGGAATCTCGTCTGAATTTCGATATTCAGTCGGGCTCCAGGATGGGCGGCAGACGTGGGTTTGATGCATGCGTTGAAGAGTTGCACCGTGGTGAAGTGAATCAGAGCATGAGGACGGAAGCGATAAAGATTTTGGGTTATACGGTTGGAGAATCGTTGGCGGAAGACGCAGTACAAGATGTGATGGTCAAAGTGTGTTTGAAGTTTGAGGACGGTAAGGTTCAGGTACTTCGTCCTTATTTCTTTCAATCGATCAATAATGCGCGCGCGGATTTGCAAAAACGGAAGGTCCGGGATCGAAAACGATATTGTGAGTTCGACGCTAGAAAGCACAAAGGCTTGCGTGATTCCAGTATTACCAGCGAAGAACAATTCCAGCTTGTGCAGGCTGCGATGTGTCGGATCGACGAGCGTCAGGCGCAGGTAATTCGGTTGAGAATGGATGGATTGAGTGACCAGGTAATCGCGGATAGGCTTCATATTAGAAGAGATTATGTCCGCAAACTCCATAGTCTGGGCGTGGAGTCGCTTCGCGAAGAGATAAAAATCCTCAGTCGTTAAGCTGGTTTAGCGCTATTTTCAAAATTATTTTTTCACAAATCGGGGGCTCGGGCGTGGATCTGGGTAGAAGGCAGCGAGGCGGGCTCGTTGCCAGAGCAACATCCTTTGAACAGGAGAGTGCATCATGCAAAACCCATTGCTTCCATCGACGGACCACATCATTTCTGAGCGACTACAAGACGAGGCAGCCCTGCGTCGTGAGCTTGCGACGCACGGCTATTTGTACCTTCGTGGCTGGAGTTCTTCGGCCAGCTCACAAGTAGCCGATGCGCTGGCTGCGGGTTTTGGAAATGTCATTCAGGTGACGGACGTAAAGGCCACGACCGATTCCAATGCGCTGGTCACGTCGTTTTCCGAGCTGGACGTGCACACAGATCATTCGCGGGCGCGCTACATTATGTGGCATTGCATCGAGCGCAGTGCGCAGGGCGGCACGACGGTTCTGGTCGACACCCGGCCTGTTTTGGACGCGATGAGCGATGCCGACCGCGAGTCTCTTCAAGAAATTTACCTCACCGAACACAAGGTGTTTCGCGACGATCCTTCGCGCGTGCCACTGCTGCGTACCATCGACGGCACCGACCACGTCTACTACTCGTTCTGGTTGCTCGAAGACGACGTGATGCCCGGCACCCGGCCCGCACTTGCGGAGTTTCGCCGCGTTCTAAAAAGTGCTCCTCGCTTCAAATTCAATCTGGAGCCGGGCGATGTGCTCATCATCGACAATCACCGCATGTTGCACGGGCGCACGGCCATCGACACGCAGGGCAGCCGTCATCTGGTGCGTTATTGGATTGGTGAAGGTCCATCAAAAGGACGCAGTGGCCCGAAATGCCCGGAGCCGATTTCCGCGCCGCAAATTCAGACATTGATCGACCAGGGGGTGGATGCAGCCGTCGCCGCCATCGACCTTTCGATGGTCAAAATGAAGATGCAAGACCCCGATGAAGGCAAGGGCTGGACGCAACCGCAGTGCGACGAAGTCGAGCTTGAGTACAAGCGGTTTTTGACGCTCAATCTGCGCTTCCCGGACAAGCCGATTGTTCCTACGGTGGAGATGGATACGATGTGGCACTTCCACATCCTGGATACACGCGCCTACCACGCGGATTCCGAACGGGTTTTCGGCGAGTATTTTCATCACTTTCCGTACTTCGGGATGCGAAGTGATGAGGATGAGGCGGATTTAAAAGCCGCGTTCGAGGAGACCTGTCGGCTTTACGAACAGGCGTTTGGGCAAGAGTTGTTGCGTGCGGCGAACGCACAGAAGTGCTGGCACGATTGTCAGGGGCGCTGCTGGCATGCTTGTAAGAATTAATTTGATGAAAAGCGAAACTAGCCCAGGGCCTTCAGCCCTGGGCTAGAATAACGCGGACGCGTTGCGCGGGGGCGAGAGGAGGCGTTATGCGTCGAGGGTGACGTCTACGGGTTCGGGGGCGTAGTCGGAATCGGTGGTGGGGGTTTCACCCTGGATGTCTTCGGGTTCGGGGGTGCCGGTGCGGCGTCGGCTGGTGGGGCGGACGCGGTCGGCGTGGGCTGGCATCTGGGCCAGGCGGTAGAGATTTTCGATGATGCTGGCGACGGGGACGTAGTTGTGGGTCCACTGGGTGAGGGCGAGGTTGCGCAGGTTCTGGGCGTCCTGGGTTTCGCGGACGTCCTGATCTACGGCGGCGACGGCGGTGGTGAGGCTGGCGATATCCTGGCCGATGGCGGCTGCGCGGGGAGCGATGTTCGGTGGGGTGATTTCGGGAAATAAGGGTTTGTAATTACCGAAACCATCGTCGAGGCGGCGGAGTACATTCTGGGCGAAGGTGATGAGTTGGTCGGGTACGATGGGCGTTTCGCCGGCCATGCCGAGGTGTGCAGTTGCTGCCGAGGGGTAGTCCGCTTCGATGACGGTGCGCAGTGCAATGAGGCGCTGGCGCA
>JBEBSM010000382.1:0-3398 GCA_040394315.1 Lujinxingia vulgaris | reverse complement strand
CCCCAACACCCACACATTTTTCCTAGCGCCAATTCACACAACCTATGCTACGTTTTCCCAGATTATCCCCGCCCCGGAAAAACCACCCGGAAACAAAAGATTCTCTGCGCCCCCTGAACTCTTCATGCCGCACTCCCAAGCTCACTTTGATTTCGAAACACTGCTAACCGGCCTGCCTGGATCCGAAAACGAATTTGTTTCCGCTATCGATACACTCGAAGAGCGCAACGAACGCGAACTCGCCCTGCAAATGCTCGAACTAGCAGTCAAACGACACCCGTCCGGCGAATTACGCAGAATGCTGGCCGAACGCTATTTGTTCCGACGCAACCTGGTCCGCGCACAAGAACTACTCGTCGAACAAACCCTCGAAGATCCCGACGACGGCCAGAGCCTATTACTACTCGCCCGCGCATACAGCGGACTTGGCCAGATCGAGCGCGCAAAAGAAAGCCTCCAACGCGCCCACGCCAGCGGAATCGCACAAGACCGCGTATTATTCTGGGCCGACAAACTCAACATTCCCGCCGAACGCAAACCGCAACCACTCCATGCCCCCCAACGCCCCGAGCTTTTCGACGACAATTTTGAAGCCGCAGGCTCCGAAGATCCAACATCCATCACCTACCTACCCTCGGTAGATTCCAAGTCCTACTTACTTGCCGAACTTCGACGCTCCGCCGAACTCGATTTCGAATCACTTGCCCCCAACGACGAAACAGGCATCCACTTCGCAATGCTCCCCGGCGAAGACGACCTCGACGAAGTGGCCGGACCAACCGACGAAACCGGCATCCACTTCGGCCTTTTTTCCGACGACGAAGAAGACCAGACAGACAACCACGGCCCAGAATCCAACGTCAGCGCAGCCATCCGACAATCCCAGTCGTTCTCGGCCGCCCCCTTCCAACGCCCCGCCGCCGAACCCGTCCACCAACCCTTCAACCAACCGTCACCACTTCCCGAACTTCGAATCTCAGCTTCCCACGAAGTCATCGACTTTTCCGAATTCATCGACGAAACCGACCTCCAGGAAGACGACTTCAACCCGGCATCACTGCGCACATCACAATCCATGCCCGCGGTCGCACCACCCGCCAAAAACTTCAAAACCCCATCCGCCCAACCAGCCGTAAAACCACCCGCCAACAATCTCAGCTCCGACGCCAGCCTCGAACTCGACCATCGTCCCTACGTCGACGAACGCACCCCGGCCACGCCACCCTCGTTCGCAACACCGTTCTCATCAGGCCCGGCAAACCGTGCCATACGAAACCTGACCCAAATGCGAATCGGCAAGCCACGCGTCGGCACCATTCGCGTCGCCATCGTCATACTCCTCGTTCTCATCATCTCGTGCCTCGCCACCGTTGTCGTCCTCAGCAAAAACGAAATCACACGCCTCGAAACCCTACAGGCACACGCCCAGACAGCCGCCGCAACCGACACCTACGCCGATTACCTCAAAGCACACGCACTACTTCAACAAGCTGCACTGCCCTCTGTTTATCTAAACGGCCTGGTCAGCAACAACATGATCGCAAAACTCAGACTGCCCGGATTCAACCCCGACCACGCACGCCCCGTTATTGACGCAGATCTAGCCCTAATTTCCGCACTTCTCGAATACCGCTTCGAATCCGCCGGCTCACGCCAGGCCGCCCAGGCCGCCGAAAAAGCCAGCGGTTCACGAGCCGCCGTCAACATTTACATCGCACTCACAACCGGACAACGACAAAACGTCCAGACCATCATCGACAGCGCATCCAAAGATTACTCCTTAAACACACCACTTCGCGCCGCCGTCGGACACGCCCTGCTCGACGCAATTCCACCCACACCAGAACCCGCCTTGAAGGCATTCATCGACACCCTCAACGCACTCCCCAACCCAACCGTCCAAGACCGTTTTCTACAAGCCATGATGCAAGCGCGACTCGGCAACGAAACCGCCGCCCTGGAACAACTCCAGGCCATCGAAAGCACCCACGCCAACCACACCGGCGCCCGTCTTGAACTTGCCAAACTCTACGCAAAAACCGATTCAGCCCGCGCACAAGCAATGCTCCGAGCCATCACCGACGCCCCCAAAGAGCAAGTCGTTTCGTCGTTAGAAAAAGCCCGCGCATACATCGCACTCGGCCAAAACATCACCGACGATCCCGACAAAACCGAAGAGAATTTCAAACGCGCCGTCACCGCCATGCCGCGCCGCGTCTCCATCTATAAGCCACTCGTGGATTTATACCTGAAAAACTTTCAATTCGATGAGGCCCGCACACTCCTCTCACAAGCCCAGGCCGCAAACGAATCCTCCGAATACATTGCCCGAACCCGCGCCGAACTTTTCTTGAACGCCGGCATGGCCACCCAGAGCCTGCAACTACTCGACGCACGCATGACCACCGACTTCCCACCACTCGAAAACCCAGCCGCATTCCAATGGCTGCGCGGACTCAGCTACCTGCAACGCAATGACCCCGCCAACGCCATGGCCGCATTCCAACTCGCGGCCAAAGACAACGCCAGCCGCGTATCCTCCAATGCATCCACCGCCGCCGCCGCATTTGCACTCTACGCCGGCGCGCTCAGCGACAACAGCAACCTCGCTGCCGCCGAAACAGCTATCCTAAAACTTCGCGACGCCATTCGCGAAGAAAGCCCGGACACTGCCGATATCCACCGCGCAGCCGGTCTCATCCAACTTCTATCCGCAAGCCACACCACTTCAACCACGCGCACCACCACACTCGCCCGCGCAGCCCGCAAAAGTTTCGAAAAAGCGCTCACATTACGCGAAAACGACAGCACCCTATTATTCGACATCTGCCAGACCGATGTTTTACTCCGAACCACGCCCAACAAATCCTGCGACGCAGCCGTATCCATCAACCCCCAATACCTGCCAGGCATGTTAACCGTCGCACAACTCCACGCCCAAGAAGCAAAATTCGAACAAGCACGCGACATCCTACTCAAGCTGCGCTCAAAACATCCGCTCCACCCAACAATTGCACTCCTGTTAGGACGCGTTTTTGTCGAACTCAACGAAATCGACAAAGCCAGCGCCGAACTCAACAGCTTACTCGGCAAGCCCGAACAAAAATCCCTGGAATGGGATATTCTCGAAGGCCGAATCGCACTCTCAAAATCCGACTACACCCGCGCACTCGGTTATTTTGAGCGCGCACACAGCAATTCCTCAAAAACGCCCGAACAAAACACAGAACTCACCTTGTATTTAAGCAAAACCCTCACAATACTCGGCCACACAGAACGCGCCGAGCTAATCATGCCGCCAGAAGAACCACCACCCAAACCCAAGCCAAAACCAAAACGCCGCAGGCGACGCTAACCAACACAACAACCACGGCCTGACGACCACGCCGCAGTAAAAC
>JBEBSM010000381.1:0-3419 GCA_040394315.1 Lujinxingia vulgaris | reverse complement strand
GATCCCCGTACTTTTCGATTACGGAATCGTCGTAAATCGCCTGCCTGGTGAAGACTTCGGCAGCTTCCACTTCAACCTGGGCTATACTTTTTAGCGGCGTTTTGATGCTAAAATCGTTCACGCGCATTTTGGATAATGTGCGTTGTATTTCGGCCGGATTGCTGCGATAGAACGCTATCCACTTTGTCGTTGCAGGGCCCTATTCCGGTTGAAGTCATGTTTGCAAAAATATCGTCGTTTCGAACTGTGTTGCAGCACCCCTCCGTCCGACTCATCAGCTATTTGATCGTTCCGCTGCTTTTTATGGTCGTGTATATCACCGACACGATTAAAAAGCCGATGATCATGATGCCGCTTTTCGCAGCCTTGCTCGGCTTTTTCGTAGCCGTTCAGTGGCCGCGAAAATCCGTACAACCAGAGCCGATACTCAATCTCAATCGATGGATACGCGCGTCCGCAATCATGGGCGGCGGTCTTTTGATGCTGCTTCTCTCCGAGCGCGAATATCTGAGAATCATGCTCTACAAAACTCGGCCGTTCGGCTTCTGGGTATCGGTCGCGATCACGGTTGTCGTCTTACTCATATTACTGGTCCGTCCGCCGCGACCCGCCTTTTCACTTGGTCTTCTCACAATCGGCGGCCTTTCCATTCGCGCCTGGAACCGTCTGCAATTTCCACTCGATCCGATTGGATCGGACATGGTCCCGCTGATTTACAGCGCTGTCGAAACCTTTTTGGCCGGCGGAAATCCCTACGCTTTCCATCAAATGCAGACAAATTCCGAGGTGCCGCTGACCTATCCACCCGGATTATGGCTCGCGCACGTCCCACCGTTTTTGCTCGACATCGACATCCGGTGGACCGGCTGGGTTTCCGACGCAATCGTCATTCTGGCCATCGGTTATGCGGCGCTGCGCTGGACTCCGCGCGTGTTCGGCCCGGTGTTTTTAGCACTCACTGCCTACACATTTTCGCCCGTGATGCACTGGGCCGGGATCTACGGCGAGCCGCATTTCGACTGGGCTGTCATCGCGCTATTGTTCGTCGCCGTCATGTCTCGCCGCCCAAACTGGGCAGGAGCAGCTTACGGCGTCGCGCTGCTCACGCGCCCCTTCAACGTCCTCTTTGCACCCTTTATATGTCTGTGGTTGTGGCACCAATTCGGAGCACGCGCCGCCTTGCGCTCGCTCTTGATTTCCGGCCTGATCGCAGCCGTCGTTTACGTGCCATTTGTCGCACCAGATCCGAGCATTTTCTACGTTGGAACCGTGCGCTGGCTGCTCGAATACGGCCCCATTCACGAGCACTGGTTTCGCGGCACACTTGGCTTTTCTGGACCACTCAACGCCCACAAATTAGGCGCCTGGCTACTCCCGATCCAGCTCGGCGGCCTCGTCGTCCTCACGCTACTCTCGGCCTGGAAGCTTCGCACAACGACGCACCTGGTCATCTTTTGCCTGCTTATTTACGCACACTTCATCGCCTTTAACGCACTGATCTGGGTGAATTTCTGGGTCGGCGTTCTCATCATCGCCACGACCCTGCTCATCGCCAGTAAAATCGGCGAACAAGAACTCGAACAACAAGACGTTCCCCCAAAAACCACAGCCGCCACGCCGCGCTGGCTGCTGGCCGGCGAAATCGTCGCCACCTTGATCGTAGTCGGCTCACTGACGTTTTTGCTCAGCGCGTTGTACGGTTATTTCAGCCAATCCGGCCGCGACGCACTGCAAAACCACCTGAACGAACAGGCAAAAAGCGGAGATCTTATCCTGGACCGCGTTGCCTACCGCAAAGCGTTTTTGAAAAAGAGCTATCTTTTCGGCCGCAGCGAACTCGCTTCCGGCCTCCGACTCGCTGAAGATCCATTCACGCAGGTTTTACCGCGTCGCACGCACATAAATCCGCTACAACCACAACGGATCTGGGTCGCAGAACGCTACGATCTTTTTGAGCCATTTGCGCAATTCTACCTTGGCGACGACGGCAAAAACGGCCCTTACACAGTGAAATCCGACCAGCAATTTGGCCGCTTTCGTTTGCTTGAATTGGAACGCGTTGCGCAAGAGCCGCACCGCCCGATTTCAGCAAACGCCCAACAACTCACGGTTGCCGCAGTCGTTGGTCCAAAAGCGGAGCGTCGCGAAGCCACCTGGACAACAGACCGCTGGATTTTTGAAGGCGCCCAGGGCTGGCAATATATTGGCCAGACAACCTGTAATTTTTACGGGGTTTCAAGAAAAATGCTCTGGGCACATCCCTGGGCTGATACATCGCTTGAAATTTCCATGGAACGACCACCAGAAACCACCACACTTTCCCTTATCGGCGGCCTGAACGACAAAGCCGCAACATGGCTTGCTCCACCCGTGATCCTCACATTGCGCAGCCAGGACCGCGTCCTGCAAACCATCGAATTCCCAAACCTTCCCGGACTCAACGGCACGAACATCGTGCTGCCAGACGACGCCAAGACACTCACCTTCAGCATCGCAACCGCGAACCCGGGCCGCCGACATTTTTGCGTGGACGCCATGTTCTTCTAACCAGGCGTGCCTTGTGAATCCACCCGATTGCAGGTAAACGAGCATCACCATTGATCGTACTTTTTCGCGGTATTGCGTTATGTCTGCAACGTCTTCTTCGTTCTGGGATTTTCTGCGGCGCCCATCCGAGCAACTTTTCAGTTGCTTAATCGTTCCCCTGAAGATTTTGTTGCTCTACCTCGGCGACACCTACAAAGAACCTTTGCAAACAACACCCGTGCTGTTCGCGCTGTTATTTACGCTGGTCGCAATCAAATGGCCTCGTATATCAACCATCGCCCCCCCCGAAATCACGGCTGCATGGTGGACCCGCGCCGCATCCCTCGCTGCCGCCGGTCTCCTCGCGTTCCTGCTCTCACCGACCCTCAAATACCAGGGCGTTCTTATCTACGAACACCGCCCATTCGGTTTCTGGGTGTCCGTCGGCATCACCGCAATATCACTGCTCATCCTGTTAATCCGGCCACCACGCCCCGCGATTGCCCTCGGTTTGCTAACCGTCGCCGGCCTGTCGATCCGCGCCTGGAGCAACCTGCAATGGCCCCTAAATCCCGTGCGCTCCGACATGGTCCCGCTGATTTACAGCGCGCTCGAAGCCTTCATGGCCGACGAAAACCCGTACACATTTCACCAGATGCAAACCAACTCGCTCGTCCCACTGACCTATCCACCCCTTTTATGGCTCGCACATTTGCCCGCCTATTTGCTCGGAATCGACATTCGGTGGACGTCCTGGGTAGCCGACGCCGTCATCGTTCTATCCCTTGGCTGGGCCGCCATCCGCTGGGCACCTCGCGTATTCGGCCCCGTATTACTCGCACTCGCCACCTACCTGTTTTTACCCGACATGCACTGGGCCGCGATTTACGCAG
>JBEBSM010000380.1:0-3433 GCA_040394315.1 Lujinxingia vulgaris | reverse complement strand
CTTTGAATAATGCTCATGGAGGAACAAGATGTTTAAATTCAGCGCGGACGACATTGCAAATCAGGCATTTGAAAAGCGTTTTCGTGGGTTCGACGTACAACAGGTCGAAGAATTCTTGAACGGGCTCGCCCGCGAATGGAATTACGTCATGGATGAATTCAAGCGATTGCAGCTCGAAGTTGAATCACAGACCAAAGATCTGCGCGATTATCGTCGCCGTGAACGCAGCCTGGTGGAAGCGCTGGAGATGGCCAAACAAGTAGCCGATGAGATTCGTCATCAGGCCGAACGCGATGCCGAATTGGTCATTGCGCGCACCGAACTCAAGGCGGAAAAAATCCTCGCCCAGGCCGAACGTCGGTTGGGTAGCATTCGCTCCGATATCTTCGAGATGCAGCAACAACGAACGCGCCTGGAAGCGGAGCTTCATGGAACGCTTCATGGACACTTGAAAATGCTTGAACTCATGTCATCGGGCAACACGGCCGTGGATTATGCAGTGATTCCGGATCTGCCCGAAACCAAACCAAGTCAGGCCGTGGAGGATGCGTCCGAGTATGATTACGACGACGATTACGAACACGTGTCGTCGACGCTCAACGGACTTTAACAATCGTTCACAGAGCCGCTTGACATGACGATCACGCGCTGCTTACTATGCGAGTGCTCGCCAAGCATTTGGATGTTGTTGGAATGAAGGTAATTTGGCCTTGGTTTCAGCCGGGACTGCGTGGCTTTCCGGTTCACCAAATATGAAGACATAAGTCGATATTGTTGCCTATTTGAAGAGGTTAAGAACGATGATCACCAATGACCAAATTGAAGCATATCTGATTGATAATGGATTGCCTTTTGAACAAGTTCGGGAAGGTTTGTGGTTGCTTCATGATGATATCGATTCGATCGATAACATCGTAATTTATCATACGCCGCCGGTGATCACGTTTCGTGTCAAGTTGATGGATATTCCCAATGAAGCCGCGCGATGTGAATTGTTTTCCAGACTTTTGGAGCTGAATGCAACCAGTATGGTCGCAGGTGCTTATGGGTTAGAAGACAAAGCAGTTGTAATCGTGGATACTCTTCAGAGTGAAAACCTCGATCACAATGAGTTCCAGGCATCGATCGATTCCATTACGATGGCCGTTCGTGAGCATTTTGTGGAACTAAAAGAAATTGTTACGCGGCATGAAGTACAGGCTTAATTTAGCTGTAAGATTGCACGATTTTTCTGCCGAACTATATTGGGTTAGTCTTGGGCCGTGGCCTTTTCGTGAAAACTCGCAGCGGTAATCCAGACAGAGCGAACTACTAGGAGACGATAGATGGGCATTTTTAATCGCATTGGGACGCTGCTCAAAGCAAATATTAACGATCTCATCAGCAAATCAGAGGATCCCGAAAAAATCCTCAATCAGCTCGTTCTCGATATGAAAGAGCAGCTGATTTCGGCCAAAAAACAGGTGGCCGTGGCAATTGCTGACGAAAAGCGTCTGAAAAAACAGCTTGATAATGAGCTGCATGTCTCTCGTGAATGGGAGAAAAAAGCGATGATGGCGATTCGTGCCGGTCGAGATGACCTGGCAAAAGAAGCGCTTGCTCGCAAAAAAGATCACGACGATCTTGCGAAGGAATTTCAAACCCAGTGGGAGTCTCAAAAGGCTGCTGCCGACAAACTTCGCGATTCGTTGCGTCAGTTGAACAGCAAAATCGAAGAAGCAAATCGCAAGAAAAACCTGCTCATCGCTCGCAAAAAGCGTGCAGAAGCGCAAAAAAGCATCCAGGAAACGATGTCGAGCGTTGGCGACACTTCGGCTTTCGATGCGTTTGACCGCATGTCCGTGAAAATCGAGCAGATGGAAGCAGAAGCGGAAGCTTCGGCAGAGCTTGCGGAAGGTTTTTCCGGCGACGATCTGGCTTCGAAATTCGACGCACTTGAAGGCGAGCATGGCGGCGACGAAGCGCTGGCCGCACTGAAAGCCAAGATGGGCGTTGCTGCTGGGAAAACTCAGTTTGAGTTTGAAGAAGAAGAAGTCGAAGAAAAACAAACGGTGGGTGCACGTAGTCGTGGCACGTGGGACACCGAAGATTTCTAAGGCAGTCTTCGTAAAAAACCAAAAAAGCCCGGCTGAGCCGGGCTTTTTTGTGATCGAAGTTCGTAACTCTTTTCATCAACAAAAATTTAACGATTAGTAAATAGCTATGGATTCTCGTCCTGTTTTTGGCGCCGTTTTGTGTGCTGGTTATGGAAGTCGTCTGCGTCCGTTAACGGATGTTTTGCCAAAACCCCTGATGCCGTTTTTGAACACGCCGCTTATCGCCTACGCGCTCAATCATCTGGTGCAGGCCGGAGCGGAGCGGGTCGGGATGAACTTGCATCATCTTCCTGACGTCATCCCGCCGGTCGTCGATTTGTTGTGTAAGCAATTCGGACTTTTGCCGGTGTATGTACATGAGTGGGAAATCCTCGGAACGGCCGGCGGCGTTCGCGGAATCTGGCAGGCGCTCGGCGAACCGGACGGGACGTTGGTCGTGCTCAACGGCGATTGTGTGATGAATCTCGATATTCAGGCGCACATCAAAGCGCATCGCGAGAGCGGGGCGGAAGCAACGATCGTTGCTCGGCCACGCGCCAGCGATCAACCGGGTCGCGTATGGCTTGATGCCGACCAAAACCTGCAGGGACTGCGCGATATGCGTCATCCCGAAGCGCCGGCGAACGATTCGTTGACCGAATATGATTTCACCGGTGTGCATATTCTGGAGCCGTCGTTGCTCAAGGAAATCCCGCTCGAAGTAGGCTGCATGGTCGGCGATATTTACGGGCCGATGCTGGAGAGCGGACGACGAATTGGCGTGAGCATCACCGACGGTTTCTGGGCTGCGCTCGATACACCCGAGCTGTTTATGCAGACCACCAAGCGCGTGCTTTTGTCGCCAGAATTGTTCGAGCAAGCGCCGCTGCCCGAGCCGATGATCGACGGACTCTACGTTTTCAACAAAGACCAGATCGACGGCCAGACACAATTTGCCTCGCCGGTTCTCACTGGCCTGCATGTTGAAACGGCTGCGAACGCCGAGCTTGGACCGTTTGCTATCGTCGACGGCGCACTGCTCGCCAGCGGCGCCTCGGTGCGCAATGCCATTGTTTATGGCATGGGCCACATCGAGGGCGAGTGGCATGATTGTATGGCGGTCGCAGGGAAGGTCGCGACGTTCAAGTCGTGAGGTTATGCGCTTACGGCGTCGCTGGTTTTTGAGTCGGCGGCGTCGGTCGTGCGGTCGCCGGTGATGATCGTGATACCGGATTGCGTGCTGTTTTTCTTTTGAACGTAAATCCGGTGGTCGATGCGGTCTTTTAGACCTTCGACGTGACTGATAATACCGATTTGACGGCCGCTTTGTTGTTGCAGCGTATTCAAAACATTCAAAA
>JBEBSM010000379.1:0-3439 GCA_040394315.1 Lujinxingia vulgaris | reverse complement strand
GTATCCCAATTATTGCCGGCAACTGGAAAATGAATCACAACCTGGAAACCGGTCGCGCTGTTGCAGAAGCGGTTGCCAGAGGTGCTGCTTCTTATACAAAAGCCAACAAGGTTGAGGTGGTCATCGCACCTTCGTTTGTGAGCATCGCGACGATTTCCAATGCGCTGTCCTCTGGCTCGGGCTCCTCGGATACAGTCGTTCAACTGGCTGCACAAAATATGCACTGGGCCGAAAACGGCGCTTATACTGGTGATATATCGCCGTCGATGTTGCTCGATGTGGGTTGTAGCCATGTTATTTTGGGGCACAGCGAGCGACGTCATGTGTTTTTGGAGAGCGATGAGCTGATCAACCACAAGGTTCGCTCAGCGATTGCGCACGGTCTGAAACCCATCGTATGCATTGGTGAAATGCTCGATGAACGGGAGGCAAATCGCACGGAAGATAAAGTCATTTTTCAGCTTCGCGCGGCTCTGATCGGTGTGAGTGCCGAGCAAATGAGTCAGGTCGTTATTGCGTACGAACCGGTCTGGGCAATCGGTACGGGCAAGACGGCGTCGCCTGAACAGGCGCAGGAAGTCCATGCGTTGATTCGAGCTGAATTGGTCGCGCTCTATAATGAGAAAGTTTCCGGTGCCACGCGTATTTTGTACGGTGGAAGCGTTAAGCCGGGAAATATCGGAGAATTGATCGCCCAAAAAGACATCGATGGTGCGCTCGTCGGCGGTGCAAGCCTGACGGCAGACAGCTTTCTTGCTCTGGTGACTGCAACAGCACAGTAAATTGCACAGCCAGAAACCCTAAATATTTCGGCATCCTGGGGCATTCGACGATGTTCTTTAACTACTTTCGTGATTTCGAGGACGGCGCGACTATCAGCGCGCTGGGCTACGACATCATCATTCGCCGCCGTTCGATTGGCACATTGTTGCTTACATCGGGCAAGTTGGTCGCCTGCGATCCGCTTACATCCCTTGATAGCGAGGCGTTTTTCCAGAAGTTTGAACCAGGAAGTTATCCAGTCCACATGTTTATTGCGGAGCTGCGCGACGAAGAGCGCGCGGCCTACGCGATGATCAAGATTACGGATGGCGAGGCCGTGCGGTGGGAAGTTGCGAACGTGCAGGCGCCGCAAGAGGGCGCGCGTGGCCTTCTGGAGCCAGACGAAGAGGGCTACAGTGTTGATTCATCCATCGGATGTTTCATGGATGCGGACACTGCGTCGGCGCTGATCGATTACAAGCAAATCGTGATGCCGGAAGAAGATGAGCTTGAGAAAGTCGTGCGTGCGCAGGTTCGCAAGCGCCGAAAGCGCGGTCCCGGCTACGCTGCGCTGGAGCTTGGGCGCGACCTGAATTTGTCTTTTCATGGTGAGCACAATCTGGTCGCGTTTGATACCGGTTATGGTCCCGGCGTTTATCCGACGTATATCGGGCGCGATGCGGAGAATCAGATTGTGTCGGTCGTGACAGACTTTCATGTGCTGGATTTTCGTTTTCCTTCGTTTTCGTTTCGCGGAAAATAGTCTGAGCACGCAGTAAAGAAAACTCCATGAAATTATCTGAAGCCGTACAACATCCGTTGTTTCAGCGTGCAGCCATCGTGTTGTACGTCCTCTGTATTATTGGCGTGATTTCGGCGTATATCGCAATTTCGACCGTCGAAACGCGCCAGGCCCTGTATTTTCAGGGCGATTCGGTATTGCAGGCCGGTGAAACCAACGTGGTGCGTGGTGCGTTTGTGGATGCGCGCATCGGCCAGTTTGCGCATTCGAGCGATTTTGTTTTTACGCTCGTTCAACCGGATGCAGGGGATGCGGATGGTACGCTGGTTGGTCAGGGCAAGTCCGGGGCTGGCGGATTTGCGCATATCGGGCTGGATATTCCGGCAGATCAGGCGCCGGGTATGTACGATCTGGTCTTGAAGGCCACCAGTCCCGAACTTGGTGCGTATGAGGCGCGGCAGTCTGTTGAGGTGGCTTCGGCGCGAGCGATTCCTCAAAAGTGGCCCGTTAGAACCGAGCGTGCGGACGTTCAGCAGCTTGCGAAAAAACAAAGTGAAAAGACTCAAAAACCGGTTGAAGACGGTGTGCTGATCGATGTTTTGCCCGGAGATCATGAGGTCGTGCGCGGTTTGCCGAACACGGTTTATCTGCGTACGCGTGATGCAAAAACAAATCGTCCGGTTTCGGCAAACCTGACGGTTTTGTCGAGCAAGGGTTATCTGGATGGCAAACTTCCCACGGCATTGAAAACCGATCGTCTGGGGCTGGTGGAGTTGTCGCTGACGCCCATTACAGATCAGATCTGGCAGATGGAAGCGGAAACGGTCGATGGTGTGAAAAGCGAGGCGGAAGTGCGGTTGACGACGGTCGCCGCGCAGTTCGCGGTTCAGGTCAAGCAGCCGGTCGTTGTGTCCGGAAAAGCGATTGATGGTGCGGTCTACAGTCTTTTTGAAACGGGTGCGTTTTTCTTCGACCTGTATCAACAAGATCGACGCGTGGCGGCCAGTGCGCTCGGTTTGCAACGCGGTGGCAGCGGTTTTTTTGTGGAAATGCCACAGGCCGCAGCCGGTGTGGAATCTGCGGATATTTACCGGCTTCAGGTTTATGGGGATTTTTATAATCCAGCCAACGCCTGGGATTCTGTGTACGTGGTGCGGGTAGACGATTCGTCGGCCGAAGCACTGCGCGGCGCAGCCCTGCACACACTTCGGTTGATTGCCGAAAATACCGCGTCAACCGATGCCTATTATTCAGAGATTCTGGCGGACAATATTTTGGAATCGGCCAGCACCTCGGAACTCAATCGGTGGTTGCCGGCGCTGTTGCTGGCGATTCCACGTCAATTCGAGGTTTCCCCAACACTTTTCAATACCCAACATGCGGATCGTGCGGAGCTGGAATTGTGGAAGGCGTCGGTGAAATCCGACCTGAAGATTCTGGTCGGTTTTGTGTTGTTGATTGGAATCGTGGCGCTTTTCTATTTTACGTTCATGGGGATCAAGCAGGTTCGTGCGCGGTCGCAGCGGATTTATGATCTGGATGTGGATGATGCGTCGGATGGGTTGGAAACGACGCGCATGAGCGATTGGTCGGTGGTTTTTCAGGGCGGGTTGTTGTTGCTGAGCATCGTGCTGTTCGCGATCGGGGTATGGTTGCTCATGGGATATCTATGACGGGTGGCTGGCGGTCCTAAATCGATGATTGCTTCGCCGTCACCCTCGGGATGGCCAGAATCGGCCTATCCCGAGGGATGCCGGCTTCGCACTCATCGATTTATGACTCGCCAGGGTTCGTTGGTTGGGGTGCGCGTCGCGGCTAGTCCGCTCCTGTCTTTGAGAGAGAATCCAGACCACGAAAGGTTTCGGTGTGCTTGCCACGCTGGTGAATCAGTTTGGGTAGCCAGACAGCACGCGCGATGAAAGACCCCGGCGTGCT
>JBEBSM010000378.1:0-3480 GCA_040394315.1 Lujinxingia vulgaris | reverse complement strand
GCCCAGCCTGGCCCGCGGCGTCCTTGCCTTTCTCGCCGCCCACCAGGCCACCGAATACGACGACGAGCTCGACGCCGAGCCCGGCAAAATCATCCACGAAATGCGCCGCAGCGAAATGGCCATGACCGGCGAAGTACCCTTCAGACACTACTATGGCAGCATCGACTCCACCCCCCTGTTCGTGTGGCTGGCCGGCGAGTATTACGACCGCACCGGCGACCGAAGCCTTGTCGAAAATATCTGGCCTGCCATCCAACGCGCGGTCCAATGGATCGACGACACCGCAGCCCTCCACGAGCGCGGCTACATCGCCTACCGCCAACGCGCAAACGTCGGACTCTTGCAACAGGGCTGGAAAGACTCCGAAGACTCCGTTTTCCACACAAATGGCCTGATAGCCGAGCCTCCCATCGCCCTTTGTTAAGTCCAGGCCTACGTCTACGGCGCGCGCCTGGCCGCCGCGCGCATAGCAGACCTGCTCGGGCACGAATCCTTCGCCAGCGAACAGCGCACAAAAGCCGAAACCCTGCGAATCCGCTTTGAAGAAGACTTCTGGTGCGAAGAAATCGGTCTTTACTCCCTGGCAATCGATGGACAGGGTGAAAAATCAGGTGTTCGAAGCTCAAATCCCGGCCACTGTCTTCTCACAAAAATCGCCAGCCCAGAGCGCGCCGAGCGTATCGCCCAGTCCCTCATGCACCCCGATTTTTACTCCGGCTGGGGCATCCGTACACTCGCTGCCGGCGAAGTCCGCTACAACCCGCTTTCCTACCACAACGGCTCGATCTGGCCGCACGACAACTCCATCATTGCCGCCGGATTCGGGCAATATGGCCTGCGCGAACCCGTCCTACGCATGCTCGAAGACTTCTTCATCGGCTCGCGCTACCTGGACCTCCACCGCCTCCCCGAACTCTTTTGCGGCCTCACACGACGCCCCGGCGAAGGCCCCACCCTCTACCCGGTCGCCTGCAGCCCGCAGGCATGGGCCGCCGGCGCACTGTTTCTCTTCCTCCAGGCCGCAACCGGCCTGCACATCGACGCCGACACCCACACCATTTCCTTCATGAATCCTCGCTTGCCACCATCTCTCAAAGAACTCGAAATCAACAACCTCGTCGTCGGCAACCACTCGGTCGACGTCTTGATCAAACGACACGCCAGAGACACTGGAATCGAAGTCATCAACCGCAGCGGAGACATCAAGGTAATCGTCGTCAAATAGTCAGGCCACAATTCACCCGCTACCTGAAAATTACCTCGCCACCCAGCCCACAAACGGCCTGCTACGTGAAAATTGCCTCATGCCCGGGTAGCTCTGCGCAAACCCGGGCCAAAGTCCAGCCTCAGCATTGCACTTTCCACCAATTCCCGATATTTCTGCTGCCGAAGCCCAGACTGTACGCAGTGTTCTCATCGACGAATAGGCCCCCTCCATGCACAACCAATCCCCCCAGACCCTCCTAATCGTACTCCTCACACTGCTACTCGCGGCATGCTCCACCAACTCCCAGACGGCTCCCGACAGCAACCAGTCGCCGGACTCCGCCGACACGTCCGTGCACACCCCGGAAACCACCGAATCACCGGATACCCGCGACACGGACGCCACCGATGACGTCAACGGCACCGACGACGCCACGGAACAAACGCCCGATCCATGCCCGCCCTTCACCAAACGCACACGCACCGGACGGCTCATGTCCACCGAAATCGACGAAGCCTCCGGCCTTGCCGCAAGCTGGAATCACCCGGATTTACTCTGGACACACAACGATTCCGGCGACACCGCCCGACTGTTTCTCATCCGTCCCGGCGGCTCAACCGTCGCAGAAATCCTCCTCACCAGCGTCAGCAAAGCCATCGACTGGGAAGACATGGCCATTGCCCCGTGTGATGCAAACAGTGAAACCGCCTGCATCTATGTTGCAGACGTCGGCGACAACCTGAAAAAGCGCGAAAAGGTCGTCATCTACCGCTTCCCAGAACCCGTAATTTCCCCGGATGTTCTTGACCAACACACTCCCGACGCACCGGCCATCGAACTCAACATCGAAAAAGCCGATGAAATCTGGCTCACCTACCCGGAAGGCCCACGCGACGTCGAAACACTCATGGTCCACCCCAAGACCGCTGCCATTTACCTGGTCGAAAAAAACGAAACGTCTGACGCACCGGTTTTTCGCGTCCCCACCCCGGCTTTTGGAACGAGCACAACACCCGAAACCCCTGCCAGCGCCGCCCCCATTGCGACCCTGCACCACAAGGGCCTGAGCGGTCTGACCGCCATGCTCACCGCCGGCGATATTTCCCCCGACGGCCGCGAATTCACCGTCCGCACTTACTTGCAAGCCTTCACCTACTGCATGCCCGCTGAAACGAACGACGCCGACGCCTTCGAGACCGCATTCGCAGCGCCCCCCGTCCGCAGTTCACTCCCGATCCTCGGCCAGGCCGAAACCCTGACCTACGACCGCACCAGCAACGCAATCTGGATCACCAGCGAAGGCGAATTCTCACCAATTTACAGTGTCACACGCGTCGATGCGGCAAACGCGGAATAGTACTTCCCGTAAACACTGTTCGCCTGATAGAGTGCGCCGCGCGCAATTCAAAAATACCCGCGCACAATACTTTTCCCCCACGTCACAACCGCCCCCCTGGTTGTTACAGAACCATCATTCTTTTTTTCCACGTACATACATGAGTTATCAGATGAACCCTCCGACCGGAGCCGTTGATCCGCACCAATTGCGGACGACGCTGGAGGCAATCGCCTCGATCGCCTCCCAATACCTGTCCGAAAGTCTGCAAGGCAACGTTCCCGTCCGCCGCGACATGACACCCGGCGACATTCGTGAACTGATTTCCATTGAGCCGCCCGCCCACGGACGACCGCTCGAAGAAATGTTTGACGATCTGCGCGAAATCCTGAACGCAAGCGTGCGCACCTCCCATCCACGCTTCGCAAACCAGCTTTTTGTCGGCGCCGACCTGGCCGGCATCGTCAGCGAATGGATCACCGCGCTCCACAACACCACGATGGCCACCTTCGAGATGTCCCCGGTCGCAACCATCATGGAGCGCGACCTCATCGCGCACATGTGCAAAATCATCGGATTCACCGAGGGCGAGGGCACATTCACCGCCGGCGGCACAATTTCCAACCTGATGGCCGTCACCGCCGCACGCGACTGGGCTTATCCCAACGCACGCGCCAACGGCATGGCCGGCGAACTCCCACCGGCAATGTTCACCTCCGCCGACGCACACTATTCGCTTTCACGTTCCGCAAACCTCTTGGGTCTGGGCGTCAAAGCAATTTATCCGGTCGAAGTCGACACCGAAGGCCGCATGCAAATCGCGTCGCTGCGCGCTCAGATCGAAAAATCCATCAAGGACGGCCGCAAGCCATTTTTCGTCTGCGCAACAGCCGGAACAACCGTCATCATCACTCTGGCAAGCTTGCTTCCGCCGACC
>JBEBSM010000377.1:0-3520 GCA_040394315.1 Lujinxingia vulgaris | reverse complement strand
GAAGAAGCACCGACCTACGTATTGTTCAACGGTCGCGTAGGTTCGCTCTCGGGTGACCGCGCTTTGAAGGCAAATGTTGGCGAAACTGTGCGAATCTTCTTCGGAGTCGGCGGACCCAACCTGATTAGCTCGTTCCACGTAATCGGTGAAGTGTTTGACCGGGTTTACAAAGAGGGCGACCTGCTCTCGCCTCCGGGACGCTCGGTGCAAACGACGCTCGTACCGGCCGGTGGTGCAGTGATGGTTGAATTCAAGGTCGACTACCCGGGCAGCTACCTGCTGGTGGACCACTCGCTGGGACGTCTTGATCAGGGCCTGGTTGGTATCCTGGAAGTATCGGGCGAGGTTGACGACGACGTAATCTTCTCCGAAAGCGAAGCAGTAGCACACTGATTTACCCTCCCGCCGCCTCCCAACCTGGGAGACGGCGGATTTATGAAATGCTTTTTGAGATTCAGTGTTTTGGAGGCCGTCATGACGAAAATGTTTAGCAAAAATACTCTAGCGCTCGGCATGGCAGCCCTGCTTCTCTTGATGCTTGTGGCCAGCGTAACAGGCTGCACAAAAAACAAAGTCGAAAACCAGGACGCTGAGCCGCACGCACTGAGCGGAATTCACTACAACCCGCCGCTTGCAGCACCGGATTTTATCGCAAAAAACCAGAGCAACATGGACTACACGTTCAGCAAGCAGCCGCATCCCTTACGGATGGTTTTCTTTGGCTACGTGAGCTGCCTGGATGTGTGTCCTACGAACCTGAAACGCTATGAAAAGGTTCAGGAAATCATCGGTAACAAGGTCGAGCAGGTGCAGTTTGTGTTCGTGACGATTGACCCGGAACGCGAAACGCCGGAAGTCATGAAGGAGTATCTGTCGCACTATAAGGGCGAGATCATTGGCGTCAGTGGAACGTCGGAGATGCTGGAGCCGGTGTACGAATCGTGGGGTGTGTGGCGCAACAAAGTCATGCTCGACGAGCCGATTGCCGGACAGGATTACAAGTGGGACCACACCGGGCAGATCTTTTTGGTACAGGGCGACAAAATCCGGGTGACCTATCCGTTTGGGACCGGGCACGAAGACATGGCGCGCGATATCGAAGCACTTTTGAAAGATCCGGATATTGGAACCAGGTTGCCAAACATCAGTGAGATTCAGCGTGTGACGCTTCCGCCGGGTGCTTATGGGCTGGCGTTTCAGAAAAAACCGACGATTCCAACCTATATTCGGGTGCGGGTGGGCGATGCGCTGGTCTGGAAAAACGACGACTATATGTACCACTTTGTGGGCGACATGCGGATTGCGCCGGGGCAGGAGGCGACGCAGGTTTTTACGGAACCTGGCGAGATTTATCTGGGATGTACGGCGACGCCGGAGGATAAAATTCGGATTGTGGTCTTTGATAAGGACGACGACGAGGATGGAAGCGATTTGGACGGCTAAGGGCTGACCAGCAAATGGGTGGAGTGCAATAGAAGGTGCGGACTTCTGAAAAGGAGTTCGCGCTTTTGCGTTTGGGGAACAATTGGTGTGTTGGAGGGCTTGTGGTTGTGCGCTTATATGATGTGCAGAGTACAAACATGGCAAAAGCACAGCAACACCGTTTCGCGCGAAGCCGCGAAGGTCGCGAAGGCAAAGCTTAAGAAAACTAAGAGAAAAGTCGTTTCGTTATAACTTAAAAGGGACTGGGAAAATGAAATTATCGATTGTGGATCTGGGGACGGTGGCGCCGGGGACGGATGCGGTGCAGGGGTTGGCGGATTCGTTGGCGACGGCGCGTCATGCCGATGCGTGGGGATTTCATCGGATCTGGTTTGCGGAGCATCACGCGAGTGTGATGGGTGCATCGCATCATCCGGAGTTGTTGATTGCGGCGGCCGGGCAGCAGACGCGTGGGATTCGGCTGGGGTCGGGAGCGGTGCTGATGAATCACTACAGTCCGTTCAAGGTCGCGGAGATGTTTAAGCAGTTGGAGGCGATGTATCCGGGGCGCATTGATTTGGGGATGGGGCGTGCGACGGGTGGGCCGGTGGTAGATCTGGCGTTGCAGCGTCATCGGAATGCGCAGCGTGTGGATGATTATCCGCAGCAACTGATGGAGGTTGTGGCGTGGTTGCATAACGTGTTTCCGGACGATCATCCGTTTGCGAATACGAAGATTGTACCTTCGTTGGATGTGGCGCCGGAGCTCTGGGTACTGGGTTCAAGTCCGGGTGGCGGGCGTAATCCGGCGGAGCTTGGGATTGGTTATTCGTTTGCGGGATTTATCAATCCGACGGCGGCGGTCAGTGCGCTGCAGGATTATCGCAGGGCGTTTCAGGCGCAGGGTTTTGGGTTTGAAAAGCCGCAGGCGATGCTGGCGATCAATGTGACGGTTGGCGAAACATCGGCCGAAGCTGCGCATCTGGTGGGAAGTGCGAAGGCCTTTTATGCGCGTTTGCGGCGCGGAGATTATCACTCGCTTTTGCCGACGGCAGATGTTGCGGCGACGGAGCTGACGCCGGTCGAAAAGAGTCAGGCCACGCGGATCGTAAACGGTGTGTGGCCACAGTTTGTGGCCGGAAGTGTGGACGAAGTTCGTGCGACCATTGAGCAAATGGTGGAGGAAAGTGGCGCGGATGAGGTCATGATTCAAAATATGATCGCAGATCCGGCGGACCGGCTGCGCTCGCACGAGCTTTTGGCGAGAGCCTTTGGGCTGGAGCGGCGCAGTGGTCCGGGGGCTAAATAACGGGCTGATTAATAGCCGAAATATCCTTCAAGATAGGGATCAAGAAGCGTGTCATCGGGCGTGGCGCCGGTGTGAACCGGTGTCAGTGCCTGGGGTTGTTCGGTGGAGGATGCTCGGCAGATCCAGAAGTCTTCGACAGCGGCGCGGACTTTCGGGCCCATGGCGGTGATCAGTGTGGCGGCTGCGGTGGTCGTTGCGACGGTTGCCAGGCCGCGAGGGCCGAGCGGGCGGCAGCCGATGGCCTGGCTGATGCCGGGGATCTGAACGAGCGTGAGTAGTGCTGCGGCCGATCCAAGGCTGGTGGCCAGGATGGCGCGCGTGGGTTTGCCGACGACGAGCGTCTGGCCGAGTTGTGCGCCGACGATGGAGAGCAGGCCGATGGTGGAAGCGGATTTTTTCATGAAGCCTGTGCGCGCGATGGACCAGGCCGCGAAACCGGCTGCTGTGGTTGTGATAGCGCGACGCATGATCTCTTTGTCGAGCGCGTCGCCGAGTGAGTTGTCAGGGCCTTCGTGCAGGAGATCTTCGAGTGAAATATCGGGTGGTGGGCGGAGCACGATGGACAGGGCAGGGCCGATGTCGGTGAACAGATTTACGAGCAAGAGTTGACGCGTGTTCATGGTGGGTTCGCGGCTAAAAAGGCCGGTGCCGAGCATGTAGCCGACTTCGCCGATGTTGCCGCCGATGAGGATCGAGACTGCGTCGCGCACAGACACCCAGAGTGCGCGGCCTTCGGCGATGGCTTCGACGATGGTTTCGATGCGCTCGTCGGTGACGATCAGATCGGCT
>JBEBSM010000376.1:0-3524 GCA_040394315.1 Lujinxingia vulgaris | reverse complement strand
ACAGCAATGGGCAGGGCCGGTGGTTGCAGAGAACGCTGGATGCACGCGCGCCTGTCGGTTTTTTTGCCGACCAACTCTACGATCCGGTATTGGGGCACGTGGTGGTTGCGGAACGACTCAGTATAAATTCGAGCCCAAGATCGGTCGAGAGCATGAGTTCCGAGTTGGTTTTACTGTGGGACGGTCGGCCATGATAAACCGTCAATTATCAAAATCGTTCGTTGTACGCAGGATTGCAGGCTCGGCTGTGTGTTTGTTTGCCATATTTGCAGGACTTGGATGCGATGAAATTCGGCTGCGCGAGCGCGATGGGTTTACGCAATCACCGGTAGCTCAGCCTTCTGCAATGCGTATGCAGGTGTCATGGAGTGGCCTGGAGTCGATGTATCGTAGCTCATCGGCGCAAGGGTTTAACGTTCAGCGCGAGCCGATGCAAATCCACGACGCTTCGCGAGAAATCCGGGTTGGGCCGATTGAGCAATATTTAGCGATCGAGGATTGGACGGTAACGCCTGAAGTCGATTCTGGTGATTATTCGGCCTTCGTGTCGATGCGCATGTCGCAACCCCGAGTTTTCGTTCCTGTGCGCATCCAGACCACACATTCCGTTCAAATTTGTCGGTTTGAGGTGGGTTTCGAAAAGCTCTCGGTTCGTGCAACAGTCGGTATTGAAGCAAGTCCTGAGGGGCCGGTGATGAGTACCGGTTCGTCGGCTCCGACGCCGGCTCAGGTGAGTGCAACGGGTGTAGATATTCGAGCGATTGGAGGTTGTGCTGCGCTCGAGGGGGCTGGCTGGCATCAACCCGAGTCGATACAAACACTCTTGCAAGCCTATGTTGAGGAAGCATTTTTGGAGTCAGCGGCGTCGGCTTTTCATAATTCTCCGCTGGATACGTTGGGTTTGATCCGGCGCCGCATCGAGCTATCGCGTGTGAGTGCTTTTGAAAATCGGCGAGGAGCGTTGCTGGTGAGCGGTAATCTGGCGGCTGCGCACGGGTTGGAGTTTGAGGAAGACGGCCTGAGCGCGCGATTGGATGTGGCGCTGGGGCAAAAGCGGGCGGGTTGTGCACCGTCGAGTGGAATCGACGTCTCGGTACAGCATCCGACCGACGCGGTTAGTCCTGCTCAGATGGTGCAGTTCCAGGCGGATGTCGGACTGGCGATCGCCACGTCGATGCTTGAGCACGTGGCTCAGGGCGCCACTGCCGCCGGTTTTGCCTGTCGTGGCTTAGAAGATCCTCGCCCGGCCGATGAGAATCTTGAGGTAATTCCAGCAGATACGCTACGTTTGCAAGATATCGGGCTTGGAAACCTGGAGATAGGACCGTGGGCGCGCATCGCGATTGTGCCGGGTGCGCTTCCGAAGTTAAGGACACGGGTTGATAAAAACGATTTGTTGATGAACTGGAACAATCTGACGCTGGATTTATACGTGGAAGTGTTTGGCGTGCTTTTGCGGGTTGTTCGCGTAACGGCCGATGTGGAAATGGGCCTGATTCCACGGGCTGATGTGCCGGGAATGATCGGATTTGAGATCGATACGGTCGCGGTAGAAAACATACAGGTTGAGTCGGCATGGATGGGCCAGCAGGCGGACGCTCAAAAGAGTATGAGCTGGGTACGCCGTCTGATATTTATTGCGCTAGATGGCCAATTAGGTCTTCCGCTTCCGCTCAATCCGAGTACGGACCTTCAGGTCGTTGGTACGCAAATTCGTGCGAATGATCTCGTTCTTTTCCTGCGGTTTCAGCGATAAATATTTCGATAAATTCGGGGCTATTGAAAACCAGCAAGGAGACCGTCTCAGAGACGGTAACCGAGCCTCTGTTTGCGCCGAATGTAGTGTTTTTTGAGGCCGGTTTTTGACCACAGTGAGACCGTCTCAGAGACGGTAACCGAGCCTTTGTTTGCGCCGAATGTGAGTGTTATTTGAGGCCGCTTTCTGCCCGCCTTTTTGACCGTTTTCAATCGGCTTTTGGCCGGCATTTAATCGGCCCCAACACTCAGATATCGCTGGCCTGCTCGGCAAGTGTGATGCGGTCAAGAAGATCCGGGTTAGAGATGTGCCAGCAACCGCCACTGCATGTCGTGGCGGTGGGAACGTAGCCGTCGGGTGGCGTATCGAAAAGCACCCAGCTTGCGCGGTAGTTCTTGACGTCGGAACCGGTGAGCTTGCGCATGCGGGAGAATTCGTCGGATCGGATCCGATCACTGTATCCCGGGTGCCACTCCAAGTGGAAAATATCGTTAAAACTCTCGCCCCAGACCAGGCCGAGGCCGCGGGCGATTTCGCCGACGATGTACCATTGCTCGCGCTCGGCCTTGAAGTTTTTGGTCGCGACGTTCATGTCGGCGTGATGCGCGAGATTGAAATCAAGGCCCATGCCGAAGGCGTGCCAGCTTGCGAGTCGGCGTGAGCGTTTGGGGAGCTTTTTCCAGCCGCGATGGCCGGAAATGAATTTGATTTCGATGCCCTGTTCGCGTGCGAGGAAAAATAAATAACGGCCGCGTCGGGCGAGTTCCGGGTGGATGGTCTGCAGGTGGTGGCCGCCCGGGATCTGGTCGTCGCCATGAAGTACGATGACTTGATCGTTGACGATATCCTCGCCGGGACAAGCGGTCTGCTCGTCGAGGTGTTCGAGGACCAGGCGTCGATCGGGGTCGGCTGAGCGTGTTCGACGTACGAAGTTCTCGGCTTTGCAGCGTGGGATCGCGAGTGCAACCAGTTCAATATCTCCACCGATATGCTGTAGATGTTGCAGTGGTTTGAGACTATCGAGCAGGGGCAGGTTTACGAGATAAAAATCGCCGCCGATTTCTGTAAGGTTTTCAAAACCTTCCAGCGACGTCAGCTTGGGGCTGTTGATTATATGAAACGAGCCGGTGATCTGCAGCAGATGGGGCATCGGCGGCAGGTGGGCGTGCGGCCAATTCTGGACGATCAGATTGCCGTCGATGGTGGTGCACTGGCTTAGATCTAGCGCGTCATCCAGAGAAACATCGCCGGTGCAGCGCGCCGGCTGATTATCTGAGCGCGAAATCCGCTTCGCTGCGGTGGGAGAAATCGCAACCGCTGGTTCATGAATCGTGTGCGGTATAGTGGTTGCGCAGGCTGCACTAAACAACGACGCGATTGCGGCAAAGCACAGCGCGTATTTGTCGGACATGCGCGTCACCGTAGCTGCCAGATTCCAATGCCTGCGGTTTCGTAGCGCGAGCGCACGCAGCCGGTGAATTTTCCGGAGGTCGTGTCGGCAAATGTCAGCAGGTTTTGTCCGAGTTCGACATCCCAGGAGATGCTGAAGCGCGCGTTCTGGACGGTGGAAATGGTGACCGTTCCGGACGCAGCGTTGAAGGCAGCGTCGTCATCGTTGAGAAGCTGACCGTCGCCGTTGGTATCAAAACCTATCTGTACGCAGATCGTGCCGTCCTTGATGCTGCAATCGAAGGTGGACAGGTCGGTACGCGTTTTTTCGGAGCCGTCCACACCCTTGCTTGCGTCGACGACCGTCAAAACTTTGGGT
>JBEBSM010000375.1:0-3568 GCA_040394315.1 Lujinxingia vulgaris | reverse complement strand
AGTACTTTGCGGTCCTGGCCGGCGAGGATATCGACGAGATTCGGGAACGAAAACCGTTGATGAATCGGATTCGGAACAACGCTGGTGGCGAAGATGTCGTGAGTGACCCCACGCTGAGCATGAGCATTTTGCGACGCGTTATCGAAACCCGAGAGAGTGTTCTTTTTGTAAAAGACTCGATGGGTACCAATATTTCGCAAAGTATTATCAATGCAAAAATTACGGCCTGTATGTGCGCACCGCTAGTCGGGCAACGCTCGTTGTTGGGCGTTATGCTGGTCGATACGCACGGAAAAGGCAGTCTATTTAGTCGCAAAGAACTGGATTTGTTTACGGTTTTTGCTTCGAATGCAGCCTTTGCGATTGAACGCGCACAATTATCCGAAAGTATTTTGGAAATGTTCGAAGGCTTTGTCGGCGCAAGCGTAAACGCGATCGAAGGTCGTGATCCGGCAACGGCCGGGCATAGCGCGCGGGTTGCGGAGTATTCGGTGGAGTTGGCCACGGTCGTCAACGAAATCGAAACCGGAGTACTTGGCGACGTGCGTCTGGATGGCAATGAGCTGGTGGAGCTTCGATACGCCGCGCTGTTGCATGATTTTGGCAAGATTGCCGTGCGCGAAGAGGTCTTGCAAAAAGATTCGCGGCTTTGTGGGTCGCGTATGCGCTTGATCGAAGAACGATTTGAAACGATCGCGGAAGCCGCTCATCGCGATATGTATCGCACCATCGTGCAGAACGTCCGCTCCAGCAAACACTCGCCGATTACGGAAGAACAATGGCTGTCGGTGGAAACCAATCATGCTCATTTTTTGCATGAACACGCGCAATTGTTGCAGTGGATTCAACTGGTTTCGAGTGCATCATTTTTGAATGATGAACAGATCGCGCGGATCCGTCGTCTGGGCCAGCGTACGTTTGTAGATTCGCGCGGAAATCGACGATATTATCTGGAAGCAGATGAGGTTGAGAACCTGTGTATCCAACGTGGCACGCTGAATCCGCTGGAGTGGGAAAACATGCGCAGTCACGCGGCATTTAGTGAAGAGTATTTGCGCAGAATTCCGTGGAGTAAGGAACTCCAGAAGGTGCCATGTATTGCCGGCGCGCATCATGAGAAGCTGAATGGCACGGGTTATCCCAAAGGGCTTCGTGGTGATGGGATTTTGCCGCAGGTTCGGATGCTGACGATTGCGGATATTTTTGATGCACTCACCGCAAGTGACCGGCCGTATCGAAAGGCTGCGTCCGTCGAAAAGGCGATAGCGATTCTGCGGGAAGAGGCAGCGGCTCAGCTTTTGGATGTCAATCTTGTCGACGTGTTCGCGCGACTGGTCGTGCCACGCATTGCGCACGTGATTCCGAATCGCTAATCGGCAAAGATTAAATCGAAATTATCAGGGGAGTTCTTTAAGGCTTGGACGTTTGCTGGACTTGATGTCTTGCGCGTCCTGCACGCGTTTGTCTTCCGAAAACACAGCCGCGCGAAGTACGTCGAAACCGCTGTCGTCTCCAGGTGAGAAGCCGGTGAGTCGTTGATTGTCGCCAAGTCGGGGCATATTGAGATGCTCGACGGGATCGAAATCAAGAACTGCGCGCTGAATCTTCTGGCGGATGGCCGGCTCAAGCTGGGCGCCCGCTACAATGACATCCTGGGGTATGTAGCCGGTGATGGCCAACTGTCGGATCTGCCCGGTTCGGATTCCAAATTCGTCGGCCGACAAAAAGGCGCCGGAGTAGGTTGCGGTCGCATCGCATTTGTCGGCTATCAGGTCGCGAAGTCCCTGGAAATGGTCGCCGCTCATGCTGGTTTCGCTAAAAAACGTGTCCGGATCAAAGCCAGATCGGCGGATATACTCGCGGGGAAGAAAATAGCCGCTGGTTGAATACTCGTCGACAAAACAGAAACGCTTGTTCTGTAAGTCGGAAATGTGCGTGATGTTGGCATCGGTGCGGACAAGAAGCAGGGCGTCGCTGTGCGTTCCGCCGTCGAACTCTTTGATTCCGAGCAATCGTATGTCGGGCTGCGCCGCTTTCGTTCGAATATAAAGCAGCGGCGGCATTACCGCAAAAGCCACTTCGCCTTCCTCCAACATTCGGGCAAGATCTGCGTAATCGGCTGCGAGCTTGAACGGAATGGGGCGGCCGGTTGCTTGCTCAAGGTAGTCATGAAACGGGCGCATCTCTTCGATCAAAACCGTGGAGTCAACCGTCGGTGCCCAGCCAATAGGAAGTGGATCTCCCAGTAGAATTGCGCGAGGTGCGGCCGTAGATGATTGTGAGGATGCTAAATCACGCTTGAAAAACAGCGCGCCGCCGATAATCGCAACCATCAAAACCGCGACGAGTGCAATCATCCACATCGTGCGGCGGGATCTGGACGACGTCGCAGCTTCAGAATTACGATTTGCGTTCGCAAACATGCTGTTGGTTCCAGCAAAACTCTGCGAATGGCTGTGTGCCCAGGACGCGTCGAGGTGGTTTGGCGGATTGGGCCGGTCAACGATCGTGCGTGCGAGGTCGTTTTGAAACGAATTCTGTTGTGAACTCGACGCCGAGTTAGAGCCTGTCATGTGAAGCAGGCTGCGTCGTTCCGGGTCGGTTAGCTTTCGCTCCAATGCACTTTGAAGTGTGGCGCGGCGCTCGCTTAAATAAACGCCGGCGACTTCATCGACAAACCGTGCGACGGGGTCGTCGCCGATGATCATATCGGATTTTTGGCAGGCGCTGGCGAGTGCCTGACGCATTTGTTCGGCCGTCTCGTAGCGGTGGCGTGGATCGCCAGCCAGTGCTTTGAGAATTACGCGTTCAAGGGCAGGTGGAATCGTTGGATCGATCGAAGTCGGCGCAGGGACGTCGCCGCGAATGATCGATTGCATCATTTCGAGTTCGGTGCGCTTTTTGAAAAGACGTTCGCCCGTGCACAATTCCCAGAGCACGATACCGAGCGCAAACAAATCGGAGCGACGATCGAGGTTTTGATGCAGGCATTGTTCGGGCGAAAGGTATGCGAATTTACCTTTCAGGCTGCCAGAATACGTGGCTTCGACGCCTTCGGTGGCTTTGGCCACTCCGAAGTCCAGCAATTTTACGTTGCCTTCGGTCGTGCACATCAGGTTGTGTGGTGAAATGTCGCGATGGACCAGACCGATTGGGTTGCCTTCCATGTCGCGTAGCTCATGGGCGGCGTGCAGTCCACGGCAGGCCTGCTCTATGATGCTTGCGGAGACATTGTGTGGAAAGGCGACATTGTGTTCGGTGGCCAGCAGTTGCAGTTCACGCAGCGTGCTGCCGTGAATGTACTCCATCGCGATGTGGTAGGAGTCATTCTCATGGCCGAGGTCGTAGATCTGAACGACGTTTGGGTGTGACAGCCCGGCAACGAAGCGTGCTTCGCGCGTAAACATCTCCACAAAGGACGGCTCTTCGGCAAGATGCGGTAAAATCCGCTTGATGACGACAAGTCGTTCCAGGCCGGCAATTCCTCGCTCTCTGGCGAGGAATAATTCTGCCATACCGCCGGTCGCGAGCCGTGTTACAAGCTCGTAGCGGCCGATCATTACTGGTT
>JBEBSM010000374.1:0-3570 GCA_040394315.1 Lujinxingia vulgaris | reverse complement strand
GGCGGCGGCCTCATCGGCCGCATTGTCTTCTACGTCTTGATCATCGGGGCAATCATCGCAACCTACGTCTGGGCTGCGAAAGGCGTTAACTTCAGCACGTCCAAACTCGTCGGAAACCTGGGCAACGCAACCGACTTTTTAGGCCGGATGTTTCCGCCCGATTTTTCCGTCACCAAAACCGTCACCAAGTCGCTGCTCGAAACCATCCAGATGGCGCTCATCGCCACGACACTCGCTTCAATTATTTCGCTACCCATAGCAATACTCGCTGCGCGACACATGACGCCAAAACCCGTTCAGTTTGCGGCGCGCCTGGTACTCAACTTTCTGCGAACCGTCCCAAGCATCATCTGGGGACTGATTTTCGTCGTCATCGTCGGTCTTGGACCCTTCCCCGGAATCCTTGCCCTCACGTTTTACGCATCCGGATATCTCGGAAAGTTCTATTATGAGGGCATCGAAGCAATCGATCCCAAGCCACTTTTGGCACTAAAAAGCGTGGGCGCCAGCCGTACACAGCGTTTTCGATACGGCGTTTTCCCGCAAGTTCTGCCACTGCTACTCGGCTACACCGTTTATATGTTCGAGTATAACGTGCGCGCCGCGAGCATTCTTGGACTGGTCGGCGCAGGCGGAATCGGGTTTTATCTCTACACCTACGTGAACAGCTTTCAGTACGACAAGGCCGCAACGGCACTGATCTTTTTGCTTATCGTCGTAACGATTCTGGATATCGCCAGCTCCTATATTCGCGCTCGTTTGATGGAATAGACTGGAAAAAATGCTCACCCTGCTTAGCTTGTTGATTAACCCACATTAATTTACAACAAGCCCGTTTAACGAGCAGTAGGGTCGTCTCTTTCATGGCGATAGATGAGCATTTCACCAGCTTCTCCTCACCATCACGCACACGCCGCGACGATTCTCGTCATCGATCCCGACATTCATTTTCTCTCCGAAATCACCAGACTCGGCGAGCAACTTATTGTGCGAGTTCTGGCGGCAAAAGATGTTGAACAGGCGGCGCAGTTTATCAACGAGCCCGGTCTGGACAGTATTTTCATCACCGTCCCCGATGAAAGTATTGTGTCGCTCCCGCAGATGTTTTTAACGCTCGCCAGCGCTCGAAATGATAAACGCCTGCCACCATTTGCGCTGCTCTACGAAAAGCAAGGACTGCTCGTTCGTGCTCACAACACAACGCAACCAATAGCGCTTGCTCTGCAAAAGCCGCTTAGCCGTAACGTATTTTCTCAGGCCGTTCACTATCTGAGTTCTCTGCAAAACCAGGTACGACTCAAAATTCTCTTACTAGATGCGAATGACGAAGCCGCACAGTCCCTAAATGGCCCGTCGTCTCCGTCCGTCCTGAATTTGTACCACCTCAGACACCCGGCAACGCTGCTCGATGAACTCGACATGTTCTGTCCCGATCTATTGATGATTCACACCCGCACACCGGTTCTGAATGGATTAGAAATATGCCGGATCGTACGCACAATTCCAGCCTGGCTTGATTTACCCATCCTTTTTATTACCGATCAGCCGACCGCAAGCGAACGACTTGCTGCATTCGAAGCCGGAGGTGACGACTACCTCACCAACCCAATCGCCATGGGCGAACTTGCGGCAAGATTGCGCGGACGTATTGCTCGCACACGCGTAATCCGCGACCGCGCGGACCGCGACATGCTCACCGGCTTGCTCAACCGACGCGCATTTGTCGAACAACTGGCCGGGCGCCTGGCCGAAGTCTCACGCCACGCCCGCCCACTTGCTTTTTGTCTGCTCGATCTCGATAGATTCAAACAAATTAACGACACCTACGGTCATTTAGCCGGCGATCGCGTATTAGCAACCCTTGGTCGCCTGCTCGCTCTTCGGTTTCGTCTGGAAGACGTCAGCGCTCGATGGGGCGGCGAAGAATTTGCGGTGATCCTTGTCAACGAAACTTCCCAAACCGCACGGATCGCGCTCCAACGTGTGGCCGACGAATTTGCCGAAATCCCCTTCCATAGCGAAGAACTGCAGACCTTTCACGTTACCTTCAGCGCCGGAATCTCACATTTTCCGGCCGATGGAAACGATTCCGAAGCGCTACTTTATGCCGCAGATCAGCGCCTACTCCACGCAAAACAGGCCGGCCGCAATCGCATTCTTTCACCCAGCTCACACCCGCCTGAATACTAAGCTCAAAGCCTGGACGTCCACCCGAGCTCGCGTTCGGCCAGACTCGAATCCATCCATCGGCCGTTGCGCATCAGCTCAGCGTCGCGAACCACTGAATTCGTTAACACATTGCTGGCAAGCCGTCGGCCGTGTCGCTTGAACCACCGGGACACCACGCGTTCTGAACGCGATTCGGCCAGCAAATCACCAACAGTAGCGTTTACGCCGCCCAACCCGTAGCGTGCGCCGGATCGTCCATGCGTTAACGCATCAACCTGCGCGCGTGCCACATCGCGAACATCCACAAAATTCACCCGCGCATCCGCTGGCATTCCGAGTTGGGCATAGGCACCTAAATCTATACCCGAACCCACACATAATCCCGGATTTAACAACACGATCTCTGCTCCATCGGCAGAATAACGCGCGCATTCTTGCTCGACCGCGTATTTTGCCTCCACGAACACGTCCCCACTCGTTCCCGGCAAATAGACATTTTTTTCACACACCACTTGTCCAGAAGTTTCTTCACCAAAAAACGTCGACGCGCTACTCGTTACAATGATTCGATCAACACCCACCTCGCGTGCAGCCTCGATAACCGTTCGAATCGCCTCCACGCTCTGTGTTAGCTGAGCTCGTGCGTCCAAACTCGCTGCCGGTGCCGCCGCATAAAACACATAATTGCAGCCACTCATCGCGTCGACAAGACTGCTAAAATCTCGTGCATCGCCAACAACCTGTTCCACATCAAAACCGCGCAAACGTGTTGTATCACTATTCCAGCGACGCAAACATCGAACACCCGTCTTGCGTTCCACAAGCTCCGCCACGATATGGCTACCGACCCAACCTGTTGCCCCAATCACGAGACTCCGGTGATGACGCAACTCAGGCTGACTGAGAACTTTCCGTATCGTAGCCAACCACGACCTCCTGCTTCATATTCATACAATCTAATAATTCCAGTACCGACTCCAGATCCGTTCGAGGACAAGCATCGATCAGCTCCGTTACACTCATCGTTCGACCGATATCCTCGATCAGCGGCAACAACACGACCGGAAGCTCCGACGCCTTCGACCGACCAACACCGGTTAACGACAAAAGCCCATCCTTTAAGTCGCGGCGAGCCATCGCATATTCGTCAGCCTCCTGCACAGCGGATAACAGCAGATGTCCTGCTCCCATCAACTCTGCCGGCAAAGCGTCCGTAACCTCCGAACTTGGAACAAACCGAAAGCTCCCCTTCTCGCGCCGTATCGCTCGAAAAAACGCCTTTCGCCCGACGATCCCGCCCGGTCCTACCGCATTGGCAAGCTCGCCCTTACAAAACTCAAACCGGTATTTTCCATCCTCAAGCTCAACACACAGCACACCGCTGCGCATATTTTGATTCAA
>JBEBSM010000373.1:0-3587 GCA_040394315.1 Lujinxingia vulgaris | reverse complement strand
TTTTTGCGACGTCATGGTCATGGGCGAGGGCGAAGAGCTGATCCATGTGTTGTTGGATTGGTGGCGCGATGGCAAGGAACGCGACCAGTTCTTGCAAGACGCAGCGCTTTTGCCAGGCATGTACGTTCCGGCGATCCACGGCGAGGTTTTGCGACCGATTGCGCAGGTTCGGGATGAGTCGTTGCCGGCTTATAGCCCGATTATTACGCCGAACACCGAATTTGCGAACATGCACCTGGTCGAAAACGGACGTGGTTGTCACCGCGGCTGCTCGTTTTGCGTGATGCGGCGCACGACCAACAGCGGTATGCGGTCGGTTTCGCCGGCGAAAGTGCTGGCCACAATTCCAGACTATGCAAAACGCGTCGGTCTGGTGGGCGCTGCGACCAGCGATCATCCGGAAATCTTCGATATTCTGCGGCCAATCGTTGCTTCGGGGCGTGAAATTGGGCTTTCGAGTCTGCGCGCGGACCGTATGAACCAGGATTTTGTCGGACTTCTGGCGGAAAGTGGCGTGCGCACGTTGACCGTGGCCAGCGATGGTACGAGTCAGCGGATGCGCGATTTTGCGATGAAGGGCATCAAAGAAAAACACATCCGTAACTGCGCCGAGCTGGTGCGCGATAACAAGATGCGGCTGCTCAAACTGTATATGGTTTTTGCGTATCCGGGCGAAACGATGGACGACATCGATGAGATGATCGAGTTCGTCAAAGAACTGAGCACGATTTGCAAAGTCGCGCTTGGAATGAGTCCGCTGGTGGCCAAAAAGAACACGCCGCTCGATGGTGTGGGCTTTGAAGATCCGAAGAGTATTGATGCGAAAATGAAGCGCATTACCCGCGCGCTTGGTAAAACGGTCGATATTCGCTCAACCTCCACGCGCTGGGGCTGGGTGGATTACGAAGTTGCCCAGGGCGGCTGGGATATGGCGGAGGCCGCGATTCAGGCTTACGAAAATGGCGCAGGGTTTAGTGCGTGGCGCAACGCCATCACGGCCCATCGTCAGGGGATTACCCCGATTCAGCGTCCGCCCGACAACCGCATTCGCCCCGGGGCCGTGTTGCCCGACGATCTCTGGGATAGCGGGCGGTCCTAAAGCGACGATCACTTCGCCTGACGTCTGGGGATGGCCGAACGATGGCCAATCCCCAGACGTCAGGCTTCGTGCTCCCCGCTCAATGACTCGCCAGGGTGCGTTTGGGCTTGGGGAATTTGTACGGTTTTGTGTGATTTTTTGCGTGCAAGCTTGGGTGGTAGACGTCTCAGAGACGGGAACCGGACCAGTATTGGTGCGGTTTTTGAATTTGGGGGAGAAAAAAATTGCGTTTTTGAGCGTGCGGGGTAGGGTCCGCCCGCAGCTTGAAATAACGCGTGGGTGTTGTTGAGAATTTGACAAACGGATCGGTTTTTGCGAAAGGTCTGCCCGCGCGTCGTTAATTGTAAAAAATGTGGGCAAATCGTTTTTATTGAATTTATAGTGCAAGCATAATTTTGAGTTGGAGTAGAAGTATGAAGCGAATCAATGCAAACCGCCGGTCCACGCTTGGGCTAGCGGCTTTTTTTATGTGTGCGGCTCCCGCTGTCGTTTCGGCAGAAGGTTTTGATCTGCAGCAGTTTAGTCCGATGCCAAACCTGTCGGGCAACTTGTTTAGTACGGCTTCGGCCGATGTGGCGCCGCATCTTGAGTGGTCGGCGATGGCGTTGTTTAACTACGCTAGCAATCCCTTGATTTTGCGTGATGCCAACGGTGACAAGGTAGAAGCGTTGGTGAAGCATCAGGGGACGATGCATCTGATGGTGTCGCTCGGGCTGTTTGACTGGGTTGACCTGGGTGTGGATTTGCCGCTGGCAGTCTGGCAGGAAGGCACGTCGGTTCCGGGCGGAAATATCCGGCCAGAAGACGGTAGCTTTGGCGTGGGTGACCTTCGTTTTGTGCCCAAGGTAAAGCTGTTCTCGACGCGTAAACATCCGTTGGATAACGGTGTTGCGCTGGCGTTGTTGGCCGATGTGTACGCGCCAACCGGTGATAGTGCGCAGTTGCAGGGTGGTGATTTCCGAATCGGGCCACGTCTTGCGTTTGACGCGCTGTTGGGTGGAACGCGCCTGGCGGCAAACGTCGGTTATCAGTATCGCGAAGAGCAAAAGGTAGAAAACCTGTCGGTTCGCGATACGCTGAGCTGGAACCTGGGTCTGGAAGTTCCGTTGCATGAGAAGTTTCGTGTGACCGGTGAAGCCTTCGGTCGCATCACCCCCGGCGCGGACACCTTCGAGAGCTACAACTCGCCGACCGAATTTGTGGTTGGTGGTAAGTTTCAGACGGGTCGATTCTTTGCAACCGCCGGTGGTGGTCTTGGACTCGTAGACGGCTATGGAACGCCGGATTATCGCCTGTTTGCAGGTCTTGGTTTTGCGCCGCGTTTGCCGGTGCGTGAAGTCATCGTGGTTGAAGAGCCGGTCGTTGAGCTGGAGTGCACGGTTGAGAACGTCGCGACTGCGTGTGTTGATGTGCCGGCTGTGAGCTGTGTGGAAGGTGGCTTGCGTACGTATCATGCAGCCTGTGTGGACGATGCATGTGCGTATGAATTTACCGATACCGCCTGCGGTGAAAACAGCTACTGCGGTGCCGATGCCGCCGGAAATGCAGCCTGTGTAGCCGAGCCGGATTGTCGCGTCAGTGGTGATTGCAGCACGCCTCCAGCCGCTACCTGTGCAGAGAACGTGTTGACGACTTTTGTCGGTCAGTGCCTTGAAGAAAAATGCAATTACGAGCCAACCCAGGTTCGTTGCCCGGAGCGCAATGAGTGCGGCATGGACAATGGCGTCGCAGCCTGCGTACCGGTTGTGGACAAGGTTGTTGTGAAAGACAACAAGATCGAAATCATGGACATCGTGCACTTCGCACTGAACTCCGATGAAATCGACGAGCGCTCGTTTGACCTGTTGCGTCAGGTTGCTCAGATCTTGAAAAACCACCCGGAAATCGAGCTTATCCGCATCGAAGGTCACACCGATAGCCGTGGTAAAAAGGCTTACAACCAGGATCTGTCGGAGCGTCGTGCGAAATCGGTTCTCAACTTCCTTGTCGGTCAGCGCATCGATGCAGGACGTTTGACCTCGCAGGGCTTTGGGCCGGATCGCCCGGTTCAGACCAACAACACCGAAAAGGGGCGTGCAGCCAACCGTCGTGTTGAGTTCCATATCATTGATAAAGATAAAAAATAATTCATTAATATACGGCTAACTTGGTCCGCTCTCACCGTCGTTGTGAGAGCGGACTTGTTATTTGAAGGGAGGGTTCGTCATGCAAGTGTTTCGAAAAGTGTTTGCTAGTCTTGCAATAGCGGGGGCCATGATGGCGTCCGCGGGTACGGTTTCTGCGGCGGAAATGATTACGTGTTCGGTGCCGGGTTCGTCCTATAGCTACGGCGAGCGTTTTGTTCTTACAAATGGCGACAGCCTTGATGACGGCTCTCAGAAGATCACCAGTTTTGGTAATATCTTTCCGGGTGGGATCAAGTTTCAGGGCCAGGTGTACACAGATCTGTTCTTGAACATTAACGGGAACGTGTCGTTTGGCAGCGCTC
>JBEBSM010000372.1:0-3627 GCA_040394315.1 Lujinxingia vulgaris | reverse complement strand
TCACGCAGACTTCGGGGGAGAGGTGGAAAGGGTGCTTAAACTGGCGGATGGCGTTATGACGATGTGGCCTTTGTCGGCGATGATTTGTCCCTTGCGGAAGTCTTCGCTCAGGATCTGGTCGGCGACGGAGTCACGGGCGGCTTTTCGTTTTTCGAGGGTTTGCGCTTCATTAAAGGTCGTGTTGGGGCGAATGAGCAGTGTGGCCGCGGCCGTGAGGGCCTGGCGTAGATCGGCGCCGTGCACCGAAATCATTTCTCGGCGCGCGGCTTCTTCGATGAGTCGAGGGATGCCGTCGGGGCCGACAAAACGGTCGTTTAAATTGGTGACGTGGTATTCGATCAGGAGTTTATCGTCGTGCAGGCGTCGCAAATAGATGCCGCCTTCGCCTTCGTGTTCGAGTCGTCGGACGTTGGCGACGATGAGGTGTGACATGGCGTCGGCGACGATTGCGGCCAGAACGTTTTCGGCATCGACGGGAAATCCGCGTCGTGCGAATGCGTCGAAGTCCTGGTCGGAAAGTCGTGCGCGGCCGAGTGAGTCGAAGTGCTCGGCGCGCAGGTTTTGCGCGATTTGAGCGCGTCGCTCGGAGGAAACGGCGTCGATCAGAATGCGTGCAGCAATCGTTGAGCCTTGCACGGACTGGGCAATGAGTTGTTCAAAACGCTCCGGACTTTTGGCTTCAAGCTCGATGCGGATTTCTTCGGCCAGCGCCTGGCGCATGCCGGAGAACGATTTTCGGATCTCGTCGCGCAGCGTGTCGGCCATCGATTCTTGCCAGTCATAGACGGAAGAAACCGATTGGGCGACGTCTTCTCGCAGCCGGTTGGATGCCAGAACGTCGATTTCTGAGAAGGTAAAGTCGCGTGTAGCTTCGATGGTAAACGGCGCGACCTGTCCGATGATGGAGTCGTCGATTTTTCGTCCGCGGACGTCAAAACCTGCGGTCATGATGGCAATCATGGCGGCGACGAACAAACCAAAGGCAAGGAATTGAACGAAGGCGTTGTCGCTGAGGCGACGTAGCCTGCTTTCGCGTTCACGTGCGCCTTTGGCCGTTAGCAACACGCTTTTGGACCAACGCGAGTCTTTTGGCATAAGCGGTTCCTGGTAGAAAGAAGCGTGGCCAGTTAGCCGGCGCAGCGCGTACTAACGGTTTGGGTCGTGGTGAGTATTCCGGAGAAGACGCTGACCGCGTGATCGGTGCGTGGCGTTTGGTGAATACACGAGGTTTTGTATAGCAATGTTTTATGGTGCGTACAACGTGTGGTTGGGGGGCATGGGCGCACACCTGCTTTATCGCTGTAATCGGGCGGAATTACGGATCGTGCGAATACGTTGCCGTGGTAGACAGTCGAACGCGTAGATTCTATATTGCGCGCACTTAGTGCCGAATAAACAATCATTGGTAAAAAGCAGGTGAAGTATGGTGTTTCAGTTGGACACGGCTGAATTGAGAAAGGCGTTAACCGGAGCAAAACCGGGGCTGCTCGATGGTAAACTGTTGAGCGCGGCGGTGCTTGAGCAGGTTAGATTGGCCGTTCAAGCGTTAAAAGAGCGTGGAATTGTGCCATGTCTGGCGGTTTTGCAGGTCGGTGATGATCCCGCAAGCCAGGTCTATGTTCGAAATAAAGTGCGCATGTGCGAGCGGGTAGGGATTGAGAGCCGACATTTTCATCTGCCGGGCAATGTAACCGCCGGGGAACTGAACGCTGTGTTGGACGATTTGAATCGCGATGCGCATGTGAACGGCATTTTGCTTCAGTTGCCGATTCCCGAGGAAATATCGCCGCAAGAAGCGATGATGCATATTGCTCCGGAAAAAGACGTGGATGGATTTCATCCGTTGAATCTGGGGTGTTTGTCATCGGGCCGCGCGGAACTTGAGCCGTGTACGCCGCGTGGAATTATGACACTTTTGGAGGCGGCCGGCGTAGATTGTCGGGGCAAACGCGCGGTTGTAATCGGCCGCAGTGTGATCGTTGGGCGGCCCATTGCGCAGATGTTGGTGCGTGCAGATTGCACGGTCACGATGTGTCACCGGTATACAGAAGACTTGGAATCCGAGGTGCAGCGAGCAGACATTGTGGTTGTTGCGGCCGGGGTGCCGGAACTGGTTCAAGGTGCGTGGATCAAGCCGGGCGCGGTCGTGATTGATGTGGGTATTACGCGAACTGCATCGGGTAAACTGGTAGGTGACGTGGAATTCGATGAGGCCATAAAGCGTGCATCGCTGACGACGCCGGTTCCGGGAGGTGTGGGACCGATGACGGTTGCAACGCTGCTTGAAAATACGGTGCGGGCAACATGTCTGCAGCATTTTGTGCGTATCGTCGATGGCGTGGTGATCGATCAGGAGCGCACGCCAGGCGCAGAAGTTTTGCGATTGACGTTTGTTTAATCGCGTGCAGGATGTTGAACGATGAACAAAACTGATTAAGTGGCTGATGCGTCCTTATTTATAAGTTTTTGGTGGAGATAAATTTAATGTCTGAAGAACTTCGTGATGTTCCACTGAAAAATCGTCATATTGAGCTGGGCGCCAAAATGGTGCCATTCGCTGGTTTTTATATGCCGGTGCAATATACGGGTATTAAGGACGAGCACCATGCCGTGCGAACGCGCGCCGGGATTTTCGATGTCAGTCATATGGGGCAAGTGGAAATACTGGGCGCGGATGCGATTGAAGTTCTTGATGGATTGATTACGAATGATGCGACGGTGCTGGAAGATGGCCAGGCGTTGTACACGGTCGTTTGTAATGAAGCAGGCGGCATTGTCGATGATGTGATTGTGTATCGGCTTGCGCACGATCATGTGCTGATATGCGTGAATGCATCGAATCGTGAGAAAGTTGTCGCGCATTTCCACAAATATCGTGGTGGGCACGCTGAAATACGCGATCAAAGCGATTCGTATGGTCAATTTGCAATTCAGGGGCCAGAATCTCAAGCGATACTTCAACGTTTTGTGGATTTTGATCTGCAAGAGTTGCAGACATTTCGCTCTGTGTATTGTGATTTGGCGAGTCATCGCTCGCTGGTTGCACGGACCGGATATACGGGGGAGGACGGCTTTGAGCTGTACGTTCCTGCGCAACATGCAGCCGCCATATTTAACGCAATCGTCGAAGAAACTACGCGCGAAGAACTCGCCCTTTGTGGGTTGGGTTGTCGTGATACCCTCAGGCTGGAAGCGCGGTTGAATTTGTATGGCCATGAAATGGATGAGGAGACGAATCCCTTTGAAGCAGGGCTTTCGTGGGTCGTGAAGCTGGATAAATCGACGCCTTTTGTGGGACAAGATGCGTTGAGGCGTCTTAAAGGTGAGGGACTCCGGCGCAGATTGCGTGGATTTGTTGTCGAAGGGCGTGGCATTGTGCGTAGCGAATGCCAGATTTACCTGGGCGATGAAAAAATTGGTGAACTGACAAGCGGTACGTATTCACCAACGCTGGAGCGCAGCATTGGGTTGGGATATCTTGATATCGAATATGCGGATGTACCGAATGTGGAGATCGATGTTCGGGGCAGGCGGCTTGCAGCGAGCGTGACGACCAAACCGTTTTATAAGCGTGCTAAGCAGTAAATAAATATATTGTTGGCGAAACCTGAATATAAATTGTGGAGA
>JBEBSM010000371.1:0-3631 GCA_040394315.1 Lujinxingia vulgaris | reverse complement strand
CGAAGCAACGAAAACAACCGATTCCTGGAGCCGTGGTCAGGCCGCCACCAAACGCACCTACACACTACACACGACCATCCCGACCGAACTTCGCGCACAGGATACCCCCATCGTGTTTCCGTCGGATTTCCACTACTCATTGAACACGGTCTTTGCGACTCCCCAGCCCACAACCGACTGGTCGAGCCAGTTAGACACCACGCTCGAAGACTCCTACGTGTCCCTAAGCCCGTGTGCAGACCTGCTGCCCATCACGTCCTCCTACGGCAAGCGCGTAACCACGATCGACTTCGGTAAAGACCGCACCGCAACCTCCACCTACTGGTGGCCACCCGGACCCACCGGCATCACCGCCGGCTACACCGCGCCGCTCGTCAAGTTTGAGCACACGGTTATCGAAGGATTCACCGCCGCGCCCATCACCCTGACCGGGTTTTATTCGCAAACCTATCGCCCGCAGCATCACAACTTCAGCGAAGATTTCTATTTTGATTTTCTGCTAGAACCAGGCATCAGCGCCGAAGTCATGGACGAGCTGCGCGCAATCGACGTACGAGCACTGATCCAGATCTACGACCAAACCTACACCGTTGGATTCGACGGCACCGTTCGCAAACTCGGCGCCGTAACCGAGTAATTCACAACAGCTCAATGCACATCCTCGCCACCCCGGCGCATTCTTTCCATGACGGCTCGTTGGTCGTCATCGAAAGAATGCGCCCCTGGATGAAAATCCAAATTCAGCGCATCCACATCTTTTAACTCACCGGCCGTTAACTGGTCCATAAACAAGCCCAGCAGCGCGTCGCGTTCATCGTCTTTCGTACGGTGCGCGCGATGCGCAGGGCCAAATCCGCGCAAACGCGCAGCATCGCCGACAACTGCCGGCGCATGAAAAGCCAGCCCCGTGGCATCCCACGTTTTGGCCGGCCGCCCCTCGCTATCAAAACTCATCAGCACATCATCGACCCGACAATAGCGCGGCTGACTACGTAGCGCGGCCGTTTTTTTACCGTCGGCCGCGTCGCCATACGCCATCACGAGACGATACCGGCACCAGCCGTTATGCGTAGATCCCAGAAAATACCGCGTGATATCCATACCGTTCTCGAGCAATTCATAGAACGCGGCGTCCGGGCTTTTCGCAAACATTTTCCGAACCTGCTCACGCTCGGCCTGCGCATTTCGTGCGCTCACAAACGAATCGAGAATCGTCCCAAAATGCACGGACGCTTGCTCAATCATTGCTCGGTCATGCACAAGTTTCCGAAGCCAGAAACCGTCTTCCGACCAGTCCTTCGACAGATCTTTTTGCGCTTCGCTTGCCAGCCCGAGCGATTTGATAAGCGATGGGCTGCCAAATGTTGCAACCGAATCGCTCGCTACTTTCGTGCGCGCGAGCACCCCTGTCTGCGGGTCGCTTTCATACCACCGCGCACGGTGCGTAAGACACGCCGCGTCGTGCTCGCTGGCCTGCGACGCGTCGCCCGCAACACGTGCCCGATACGACGCAAATAGAGCTTCCAAAAACGCGCGTTTGTCGGCGTTTTCCACGTCCTTCAGCGCGACACTTTCCAGTAGGTTCAACACATTTCCGAGCGCCTTTTGGCTCGCCAGTTTATCCCCGGACGCGTCGTGAAAACTGGCTGTCGCCAATTTTTCAAAAACCTCGGCTCCGTGCTCTTCGGCCAGCGAATGCAACACAAAATGTTTTGCAGCCTCCTTCCAATCCACAACATCTGAAGCCCACAAACGCGTAATAAAAGCCAGCAAAGCATCGCTCGAGTCGAGACTGTAATTACTAAATCCGTGTAACGGCATGCACGGCGACGACAGCACATCGGTCAACCTGCTGGCGGACGCATCCTCGACAAAACGACGCACATCCTGGCCATCAAAACACTGCAGAATCGTCGTTTCCAGCCGAACATCTGGTTCAGGAATACCTGCTACAAACACAACTTCGGGCTGGCTATCGGCCAACGGCGCAACCCGCGCAAGGCAGCGCACGATTTGCTTGTCCGTCACAAGATAGGCGTTTTTGACGATCCCCATTTTCGCCATTTCCACCATCCACGCATCCCGCAACGTCTGGTCGGACAATTTATATTCATCGCCAGCATCCTCGTCCGGATCACGATTAGCCAGATCGAAAATTTGTGCCGGCGTTCGCTCTCCATCCCCAAGACCGCGATACACGAGGTTCAAAAAATCCTCGTTCGCACCCACGTCCATCAAGCCGCCCCATGATGATTTTTCATCAACAAACTGCTTTTGCCAGTCACCCAGCTCACGCACTTGCGGAGCGTCCGCAAGTGCAAGCACGCTGTACTCGTAGGACTTTTCTGGCGCACGTTTGGCGTAATAATGACTGAAATTCACCTGATCAACAGCTTCTCGCATCACATAGCTGAGAAAATTCTGTTCAACCTCCTCCTCCGAAAATACAGTCACCGCAAGCCAGCCCAGGCCCGCCACGTATGACCAGAGCAACAGCCCGCCAACCAGCCTGTTCATACCGCGGATCACCACACAACTGGCCAGAAAAATCACCGGAACAAGGCTCATGGCCATGACCAGTACGAAGCGAAGCCCCTCAAAAGGACTGGTTACAAAATTTGCGATCAGCCCAATCAGAACCGCGAAAAGCACCGGTCCCGACGACGCACGATGTTCTGGTTCCGCTCGCACGCTGACAACAGCAATTGCCAGCGCCGCCATAAACAACAGAACTTCTTCATACGACGCGTGGAAACTGTAGTATCCAAGGTTTTTCGAGATCCCCGCGCTAAACCAGGTGGTATTGGCCTCAAGGTAGCGAAGCAGCGGCAATACCGCCACGTGCCACAACATCACCGCGGCCAATGTCGCGCCGATCAAGATCCTTGTCCGCTTCCAACTATATTCGAAATGCAATGTTGGTCTTTTAGGCCACGCCATCGAGCAACCTCAAATTGTTTGCGATAATCTGCAACGAAACCTTCACGAAACTCGATTTAACGCGAGTACGCGGGGCGAGGTCAAGCGCGCTGCATCGGGAAGCACAATTCGCTACAGATAGGTTCGCAAACGATTCAGAGCACCGAGACTCCGACGGCTTCCAAAAAGCTGTCCGCATCAAAAAGCGCTGCTGCCGATGTGAATCCGACCACAATCGGTGGTTTTTCAACCACGCGTGTAGCTGCCTCAACGATGATTTTTGCCGTCAATATATACGGATCGCCGCCCCGAAGCGTCGCCAACGATTCGCCCGTTCGCGGATCAAACGCGATCACCAAAAAGTCCGGTTCGCCTTTTGCGTTCGCATACGGATCGTCACTACTCATTTCGATGAACTTGTCCGTGAAAGGACGCGTGAGTTTAACCAACGCAGGAATTGCCCCGGACAACGTCGCCATCAAATACGCGGTATTCTCGCCCATCACGATACAACTCTCGACCCACGTCACGCCCCCGCGACGCGGAACCTGCAAAGCCTCGCCGCCAGGAAACCACACCGCTTTCTTACTACTGCCACTGGGAAACGGTACATCAAACAGCCGATAGCCTGGCCGACGCTCGACGAGTCGACCGTGCAGGTAAGTCAGCCCCTTTCCAGACAGCGCACGCAGCGCAGACTTTTTCGTGCCGC
>JBEBSM010000370.1:0-3648 GCA_040394315.1 Lujinxingia vulgaris | reverse complement strand
GCACCGCAAGCAAATACGACCGTGTATTGGGCGGTATTTTCCAGTCCAATCCCATCACCGTCGGTCCTCCCGACCTCGCTGTGCCGATCGACAGCTATCGTCAATTCCGTGCACGCTACGCCAATCGCCCCACCATGCTTTATGTCGGCACACTCGATGGTCAGCTTCATGCAATTTACACCGGTCAACCCAAGGTCTTACATCGCAAGGAAACCGCTCCCGGCAACGCCGGCAAAGTAGCCAATGATGTTGTCCAGGCAACCGGCTTCTATCAGCGCGAAGCCTGGGCCTACATTCCTCACATGCTTCACAGCCAGTTGCGACGCAATGCCGGCGCTCAGCCTCGATTGCTCGACGGCTCACCGGTTGTTACGGACGTACGCCTGTGCAATGAAGTTGCTGCGCATAACACCAACGCAACCGCATGCCCCAGCGAAGGCGGCAACATTGCAGAAGCCGAGCAATGGCGAACCGTACTTGTTCAGGGCCTGGGCGACGCCGGCCGCGGATACTTCTCGCTGGATGTCACCCGTACCGGTGGTCCAGAGCACGCCCCCGATCCCATCCCCCTCTGGGAGTTCAACGAAAAATGGGAGTTAGGACAGCTCCTCTCCCCGAACGTAGCCGATGCGGATGCTCTCTTCGGCTCCGAAGTTGGCAACAATAACGACAGTTGTGGCAGTGTTACTCAGCTCGGCGGAATAAGCCTCAAACAATCTCAGACGCCCTACCTGGGAACCAGCGTCGGCGAGGCAGCGATTGGAACCGTGGCGTACAAAACACGTCGCCGCGCCGTAGCTGTTTTCTCCGCAGGTCTTGGCATTGACGACGATTCCACAACCGATGATTACGGCTCTTGCAAGGGCAAAGATCGCGTCGGTCGCGCAATCTATGTGGTCGATCTGCAAAGCGGAGAAATGCTTCGTCGCTTCGTGCATTACGAAGACGACAACGGAAAGTATGCGTTTCAAGACGATGTCGTTGGAACGCCCGCTTTGTTTGACGAATTTCCCGGCAGTCTTGTCACACGTGGTTTTGTCGGCGATGCAGCCGGACGATTGTTCCGTATCGATCTTACCGGAGACAAGCCAGAAAAGTGGAAAGTCACCAAATTCTTTGATCCCGGGGAATTCAACAGCACGCCCACCATCGACCTGACTCCGTATGGCTCTGGAACCTATGGACCTGCTGCATTCCGTCCCGGTCTTTCCATGAACAGCGAACGTAAACTCATCGTCGTCTACGGACTGGGAACGCGCGGAGATACCGAAACGTTCGGACAAACGCAGTTCATCATCGCACTGGAAGAAAAAGTCGTTCCAAGCGGCGCTTTCCACAAGGTCGTTGCAAACCCGATCTGGTCTGAGAAGTTTGCACCAGACGAAAAACTCACCGGAGAACCCGTTATCTTCAACCACGGCGTGTACTTTACGACCTACTACAAAGAAAACGCAGCCGACGCCTGTGAGCTGGGTAAAGCACGCATCTATGGACTCGGCTTTACACCCAAAGACGGTAAATCCGTCGGTCTGTGGCCGGCAGATCCCGCAACCGATGACGACACGATCTTCGAATACGACCCGCATATCGTTGATGGAAAACGAAAGTACTTCGGTCCAATCGAGCCCACCCTTATCCGCGGTGTTGCCGTTACAATGGGAGCATCTTGCACCGATGTTATCCAGGACGACGCATCCGAAACACCCTTTGCCGAAGAAACGCCGCGTAAACCACAGCTAATCGCCCAGACCGGCTCCGCCACCGGAAACCACTCCGTAGGCACAGGCGGTAGCGTCAGCGGCGCAGTAGCCGACGCGATGAACGCAATTATCGTAGATCTTGAGCGCCCCCGCTCACAGAGCATTCCTTTAAGCTGGACGGTAATCACAAACTGATGATGTCTTCAAACCTTTCACGAAACACCCGCCACGCGGGCTGCCCCACAACGGCAGCCCGCACGCCACGCGCCGCCCGGTTGTACTTTGTGGCGGCGCTCGTCTGCGCACTGTGTGCAACCACCGCCTGCAAGCGCTCCGAGCCAACACAACCCGCAAAGCCGCCTGCCGCCAAACCAGCCAAAGCCGAGCCCACCCAACAAGAACTCGAAAAACTCGCCAGGGAACGCGAAGCATTCGGTTTGCCCCTGCCACCCGACGCCCACCACATTCACCGAACCCAGGCCTACGTCACTGCCTCCTCCAGCATGAAACTCGCTGAAATCGAGGCGTTCTACAAAAGCCGGCTGGTCGATTACGAATATCTCTATCCCGAAGCACAGACCGAAACCAACCGAACGCCGCGTGAACTCCACATCATCGGACTGCGCGCCTACATGCCCCAGATCAAAATTCGCTTCCGAGGCGGCAAAAACGGCACCTCGTCGCTGGATTTCCGCCCCGCGCTCGAACCACCCGCAGACAAACCCGCCAGCGATCTGGCTGCCAGCAAGCCAGGAAGTTCTACCGACAGCGCTCCCGTTGATCGTCGCCGCGAAAAAGGTATGCCCGTACTCGACCGCAACGCCAACGGCGAACTCATCGCTCCCGGCGCTCGTTGGGGCGAACCATACACCCCGCCCGAGGGCACACCTCTCCATACCAAACGCAACAGCGAGAACTTCGGCCGCAACTACGGTGAGTGGCAATCCCCCTGAGTCTATTCGACCAGGTGAAAGCGTTGTAAAAAAGCGGTGAATCGATGTTTTCAAAACATCAATTCACCGCTTTTGCATGCCCCCAGAACACACGCCACCTTTACAAGACACGGGACTTCTACCTATACTTTGCGGCAGCTTGTTTGTTAAATTTTCCAGCCGCAGTGAAATACCTCTATGAATAACTCTACCAGGCCATTTTTGGGATTTCTCATCGCTCTGATGCTCATCGCATTTTCGAGCACGGCCCGCGCCAACAGCCCACTGGATGTCGCCGTTCTCAACCTCGAGAGCACACAGACCGACGTCGCCGTTTTGGCTTCGCTGACAGCCGTATTGCGTGACGAAGCCGCCCAGGTTTCACGCTACGATGTCAGCAAAAAACCACCCATCAGCATCTCCGAGCTGGCGCTTGTACTGGGCTGCGATCACCGCCAGATCCCCTGCCTGCAACAGGTTGCCGAGTACCTCGAAACCCAAATACTGGTCTTTGGCACATCCTCCCATCAAGACGACGTCCATCACGTCACCGTTCAAATCTTCGATGCGAACAGCGTGCGAGTCATCCATTCCTTTGAGCGCGATTTCGATTCCAATCAAAACCTGGCGATTTCCTTTCGCCGCGAAATCTCCTCGTTTTTCGCCAACCCAAAATCCATTCCCACCACACGTCTGGAAATCACCTCGAATGTCACCGGCGCCGACATCCGCCTGGACGGCGTCTTAGTCGGAAACACACCTTTTGAACGCCTCGGACTTCCCGACGGCAACTACAAGGTAGAACTCTCCGCCCCGGGATTTGAGACCTGGACCACGACCGTCACCCTGACCGACAGCGGCGAAGCCAAAGTACAGGCGCCCCTCAAAGCTTCCCACGGCTTCGTCGCAGCCTCCGGCCCCGCCCCAACCGACACGGTCGGCAAATCCACCAACTGGGGTGCATGGAGCGCGATTGGCGTCGGCAGCCTTGCCCTGGGCGTCAGCGGCGCAATGGC
>JBEBSM010000369.1:0-3663 GCA_040394315.1 Lujinxingia vulgaris | reverse complement strand
TATAGAGGAAACCGGCGCCGCCCAGCATTTCCGCGACGCGCGGATCGCACCGATATCCACGCCCGTTTCGTCCAACAATATCCACGCCTGACTGGACTTCTCGCGCACAAGCGCTGCCAGATAATGCAGGCTGCTAATGGAATCTGCTCGCGCGCTACTCGCAATCCGAGCGCTCCGATCTGCAATCTTACGCAAGATCTCCGGCGCCTCCGGACGCTCCCGCTTCATCGCCGCCAGCAATCCCTCAACCGTAATTCCGCGCTCCTTCAAAAAGAGCGACGCCGGGTTCGTGACCGTAAAAATCGCCAACAACGCATGCGCCGACGTCATCGTCTGACGCGTCTGCCGCGCTATATCCTGGGCCTGGGCGAGTACTTCTGCTAGTTCTTCACTCCGAACGAGACTCATCCCTGTACCTGTTTGTTAGCGTAACGGTTTTGCATTGGAGACCATGACAATGGGAAGAGCAAAGCAAACATAGTAGTCCGAACGAAAATGAACAAATTCACAAAACAAGGCCGACACTGAATTCTACGTGCCGGCGATGCCTATGTACATAGAACTCATCGCTCAAACCTTCAACCCCTCACATTCCCCACGATGCACTTTTCTTGACAAAACTTTTGTTCCATCATGAGTAGCAATGCGAATAGGCTTGCGATCCGTAGCCTTTTCGGCCTAGTTTAAAAACGCTGTACTATAAGGAACTCTACCAGGTGTATGATCGTATGACATCAACATCCATACCAGCTGTCGGCGACGTAATTGGCGGCCGCTACAAAATCCAATCCGTGATCGCCAGTGGCGGCATGGGCGTTGTCATGCGCGGTCAACATGTAAAAATGGGCCGCGAAGTCGCGGTCAAGTTTCTTCATGCGCACTTGATCCAGGATACCGATATCCGTCAGCGCTTTGAGCGCGAAGTTGATATCGCAAAAGATCTCACCCACCCAAACGTCGTCCATGTCTACGATTACGGCGAAACACCTGCCGGAAATCTTTATCTCGTCATGGAGTACCTGGAAGGCAACGATCTAAAGCACGTACTCAAAGAAGAACGCATCATGAGGCAGATCCTCGACGGACTGGCAGAAGCGCACATCCGCAACGTCGTTCATCGCGACTTAAAGCCGGCCAACCTCTTCATGACCACCGATCGCCACGGAAACGATCTGGTCAAAATCCTCGATTTCGGCATCGCAAAATCCCTTCAGGCCGATCAAGGCATCACCAAAGCCGGAACCTTGTGCGGTACCGTCGCCTATATGGCACCCGAAGCAATTCTTGCCGGCGGCGACACCCCGAGCTGCGACGTTTACGCAGCCGGACTGATCTTGCTCGAAATGCTCACCGGCAAGCGCGCATTCCGCGGTGAAACCGTCGCGCAAACCATGATGATGCAACTTCAGCAAAATCCGTTCATCCCCCCCAGACTCGACCAATCGGCACTCGGTCAACTCATTCGACACGCCACCGACAAAAACCCCGAAGGTCGTGTCCGCGACGCCGACGGCATGCTTTTGGCGCTGCGACAGATTATCAATCAGATCGATCCAAACCTGATTCTCACCGACGACGAAGTTCCGTTGGACGAATCCGATGCTGCACCAAGCCGCAGCGATCTCTATCGACCAAAACCACTCCCAACCATTCCAATTCCAACGGTTGTCTCCAAAAACGCCGGCGCTGCCGCGGCTGGCGACGCACAAAATAACGACGCCAACACACAACACATCTCACTCGATGAAGTCGAATGGGACGATGGCTCAAACCCTGGCCTACTCGCAAAACAGTCCGGCCTTACACCCGATGACTTGCGCCCGACCATTCAATTAGCGCAGCCAACACCTGCTCAATTTTTGAATCAAACGCCGCCGCCAACCGCCACACCGCGCGCGCAATCGACGCCGCATTCCTCGCCAAGCATTCCATCGCTGGCCACCCAAACCGATCCCCGGCTAAGCGAACCTTCCTCCTCAAGCACTTCGACCGCGCTCAGCCACAAAGCGCCTGACTCGAAAAAACCCGTCTTCATTGCCGTCGCCGCGCTTCTTGTCGTCGCCGCTGTCGTCGGCGGAATCGTCGTCACATCCGGCTCGAAAACTTCCGAACCCATCAGCGAAGTTCCTGAAATCGCGCCAAAACCTACCGAAGTTGCCGCCATCGTCGCTCCAAAAGAAGAAATTATCGACGAATTCGTCGAAGAACCAACCGCTCCCGTCGACACCGTGAGCGAATTCTCGGTCGACATCCAAACCACGCCGGGCGGCGCCGACCTGTTCCTCGACAACTTCCCACTCGGCTCAAGCCCGGTAACCCTCAAGCTAAAACCCGACGAAATGCCCGCTGAATTGCGCATCGTACTCGAAGGCTATGTTGAAAAAACACAACGCATCGACAACACATCCGCAGATTCTTTGAATATTTTGTTGGAACCGGTCCCTACTATTCCAGAAGTTGCAAAAGCAGAACCAAAACCAAAAGAAGCCGCTGTACCCGCAAAAGCGCCGACAACCAAAACGGTTGCCACGACCACCACGACAACGACGACGAAAAAGCCGGCCGGGCCAAAAGAACCCGCAACAACCAAAACACCATCCAACACAAAAGATCCCGCTCCGGCCGAGACCAACGTCGACGATCTTCTCAATAAATATCTCAATTAATCGTATCTACTTATAAGGCTATTCATGATTACCAAAACTATCGTCGAAACCGACAATGCCCCCAAAGCCATCGGCCCCTACTCCCAGGCCGTCGGCTACAACGGACTCTTCTTTCTCTCCGGCCAGATCCCGGTCATCCCCGAAACCGGCGAAATCATCGAAGGTGGAATCCAGGCCCAGACTCGCCAGGTCATCGAAAACCTGCGCGCCGTCCTCCAGGCCGCCGGACTCGACCTGTCCCACGTCCTAAAAACCACGATTTACCTCAAAAACATGACCGATTTCGCACTCGTAAACGCAATTTACGCCGCGTTCTTCACCGAAAACCCACCCGCACGCGCAACCGTCGAAGTTTCCAGACTCCCCAAAGACGTCCTGGTTGAAATCGATCTCATTGCCGCAGCACCTGAACCCACCCGATAACAGCCGTCTTCATCAGGCGCTTTCGCAACACAAAAACCTTACGAATAAAGCACCTCGGCTGCTTATAAACGACGCACAATGCAAAACCGCCTGCAAATGAGAGAAGCACACCTGAGCGATGCCCCCGCCATCCTCGACGTTCATGTGCGCTCGATAAATGTATTATGCATCGGCCATTATTCACGCTCGGAATGTCGCGCATGGACCGAAGATGCCCGCGTCGAAACCTATCAAAACGCAATCCGTGGCTGTTTTGAAAGCCTCTACGTCGCCTGCATCGACGACAAAATCATCGGTTTTTCAGCCCTTGCCACCCGCGAACTGCGCGCACTGTATCTCGATCCCGATTTTGTCGGCATGGGATACGGAAAACAAATGTTACAACAAACAGAAGACATCGCACGCAGCCAGCGCATGCCCCTGCTTTACCTGGATGCGTCGCTCAATGCAGTGTTTTTCTATCAATCCCAGGGCTATGAAATCCTGCGCGCCGCCCACATGGAACTCGCGGACGGAACGCGCCTGCCAAGCATGCGAATGAAGAAAAAACTAGCGCCCCATCCAGCGAAATCCG
>JBEBSM010000368.1:0-3665 GCA_040394315.1 Lujinxingia vulgaris | reverse complement strand
AAAGATTTTAAGCTGGCCGAAAACTACGGCTGGGAATCCGTCAAACTCGGTATGTACATCTTTGGCGCCGTTGGATTGATCCTCATCGCCTCTCCCCACACCTTTCTCAACATCCTCAGCAACGACCCACTGGTAATCCAGACCGCCGTCCCCGGCCTACAGCTCATGGCCTCATCCTTCATGTTTATCGCCATGAGCCTTATCCTCGTCCAGGCACTGTTTGGCGCCGGCGACACCCGCTTTGTCATGTACGTCGAGCTCGTTTTACACGCCGTTTGCCTGGCCCCACTGGCGTTTTTACTCGCTATTTACTTCAACATTGGCTACATGGGCGTCTGGATCTCAGCCATGATATACCTGACCGCGCTTGCTTGCATCATGGCCTGGAAGTTCTGGAGCGGTGAATGGAAAACTATCGAAGTCTAAAATCCCCGGCCTGGATCATTATCCTGTGCGCACTCCTTGCCAGCTGCGGCGGCTCGATCGACCGCGATCCGCTTGTCGATAAAGACGGTAAACCCATTCCCGTACCCGATGCGTACGACCGATGGCTCATAATCCAGTCCACCACACCGCCAGCCGGCCCTGTTTCTCTGCGGCCCACGCTCGAAATCAGCTTCTACGACTACATCAATCCGCAGACCTTCCTCACCTACGGCGCCGATGACCTGCAATCCGGCGGCATCCTCAACACCGGCGACGCGCCAGACAGCAAGACCCGCAAAGCCATTCGATGGACCCCGCGCCGAAACCTCGAACCAGACTTTCGCTACACCCTGGCCCTGGCCGGCACATCACTGCGAAGCGTCACAAACTCCCCCCTGCTACCCATCAATCGTCCAACCGTTTATGTCGCCGACCCATCCGTGCCCATCACCGTTGAGCCTGCCCTTCCGCACGCAACCTGGGCCGACGTCGACGCTATCCTCGAAAACCGCTGCACCAACTGTCACCGCGACCCCGCATGGCAACTCAATCCCCTCACCCACGAAAGCCTCACCCAGCAGCCATCCCTGCAAAGCGACTTTCCACTCGTGCGCGCCTTCGACCCATCGTCCTCCTACCTGATGCACAAAATCCTGCCCGACTACCCCGTCCGCCGCTTCACCGTCCAACCGCCCCCCTGGACCGACGACAACGCCCCGCTTTCCCCCCAGGAACTGGCCACCATCGAGAGCTGGATCTTACTCGGCGCCAAACCCTGAAATACCCGCAATCACACCCGCGACACCCCGCACACACGTTTTTCAAAAAATAAACGCTCCTGCGACGCCCCGCACACACGATCACAACTCTCCAACAAGCCCGCACAAGCGCCGCACACACGACCGCGACGCCTTCAGTCGTCCACGCGACCGCCGCACACGCGTTTTCCGCTTTTCAAAAAAGCGACTTTCGCACCCGCGGCACCCCGCACACACGTTTTTCAAATAAAAAACGCACCAACGACCGCCGCTCACGCAATAAACACAAAAAAGCCGCCTGCACTCCATTCGAGTACAGGCGGCTTTTTCACTTCAACAGATCTACCAAAAATTACTTGGCAGCGTCTTCCTTCAAAATCGTATCAACCGCAGTGCTGATCGCCTGGACGCTCTTGTCATCCACATAACTACGACCATTGATGAAGATCGCCGGCGTTCCACGAACGTTGGCAGCTTCGCCTTCTTTGCGATCACGGTTTACCATTGCAATCGTTTCAGGACTTTTCATATCGGCCTGAAAACGCGCGAAATTCAAACCAATTTGCTGCGCAAAGCTGTTGAGTTTATCGGCGCTCAAGGAATGCTGGTTTTTGAAAATCAGGTCATGCATCGGCCAGAATTTCCCCTGGTTGTTTGCTGCAACACTTGCCTGCGCCGCAAGCTGTGCTTCCGGGCGACCGAGCGGGACTTGCTTGAAGTAAACAACGACCTTGTCGTCACCATACTTTTTCTGAACTTCGTCAAGAACACCGGCGGCCATACGACAATGCGGGCACTGAAAATCCGCAAACTCGATCAACACAACCTTCGCATCCTTGTTACCCTTGTGCGGAACACCTTCCAGCGCGAAATCAAACGCCTTGTTCGACGCTTCCACGAATTTCGCAACACGGTCGAGCACGTCGCGCTTATTCAGACCTTGCTGAATTGCCATGCCCATCGTGCCGGCAACCTGCGTTGCCATTCCACAGCGATCCGCTTTTTGCAAACATTCATGCAGACTGTTGGTCGCTCCCGGACACGGGCACAATTCTTCGCCCGCCAGCTCCACAAGCGTTGTACGCTGTGCTGCGTTCAAAATCGCCAGATTAAATCCTGGATAAATATTGGTCGGCGGCCCTTCTCCACCACTTTCATCTTTTTGCTCGCCGGCCGGACCATGATTATGACCAGCATGCTCATCGACTTCTTGCTTGGCCGGTTCCGCTGAATCCGCCGGTTTCGCCGCAACGGCTTCTGCTTTGCCTTCGGCCGACGCGTTCGTTGAACTGTCCTTGCAACCGACAAGTCCAAATACCAGCAACGACAACATCACAAGGATGAACAGTCCGCTTTTCTTTTGTTTTTCTACCATTTTCACTACGCCTGATGATTGAATGAGTAATATTTCGAAAATTCGATACGAATAAACAACCTTATTTTGCCTCGAACGCACTAACAAAACTTTTGTCAGTGCTATTCACTAGCATTCGCACAATTTGCGTCCAACTGCATCCCAAATCCACGAATTCGACGTTCTGATGCACCTAACCTCTATACCTTGCTGGACTCACTCCTGCTTTCGTTTTATGAATACAGGCGTAACAACGCAAGTTTTTTACATACTCCGAAAGGTTCACCAATAGATTGCAAGGAGCAACACCGTGGAATAACAAGCACCGCAAGCACCCGAAGGCGAGAAAAAACCGGCCCTCAGCCCAACTGAAATCCTGTACCGCCTGCGCCATTCAACCTCACATCTCCTGGCCGCCGCGATGCTCGAGCTCTTCCCCGATGCAAAACTCGCTATCGGACCGCCCATCAAAGACGGCTTTTACTACGACTTTGATGTCCCACGCCCGCTCACACCAGACGATTTCGAATTTCTCGAAAAAAAGATGCGCGGACTGATCAAACAAAACATTCAGTTTGAACAAGAAGAGTGGCCCAAAGAAAAGGCGCGCGAATTCTTCAAAGATCAGCCCTACAAACTCGAGCTTATCGACGGAATCGAAGGCGACACCGTTTCGACCTACAAAAGCGGTCCGCTCATCGATCTGTGCGCCGGTCCTCACGTGCGTTACTCCAAACAGCTCAAAAACTTCAAACTCCTCAAAGTCGCCGGTGCGTACTGGCGAGGAGATGAGAAGCAGCCGATGCTGCAACGGATCTATGGAACGACTTTTCCAAGCAAGGAAGAACTCGAGCATCACCTCCACATGATCGAAGAAGCCAAACGCCGCGATCACCGCAAACTCGGTCGCGAACTCGAGCTCTTTGACTTCAACCGCCTCTCGCCAGGCGCTATTTTCTGGCGCCCGAAAGGCTGGACCTCCTACCGCGAATTGCAGGCTTACTTCCGCGAAATCGAGGAAGAACAGGGCTACGAAGAAATTTCCAACCCGCTCATCTACAACAAGGAACTCTTCGAGCAATCCGGCCACTGGGAACACTACAAAGAACACGTCTTCAAATTCGACA
>JBEBSM010000367.1:0-3728 GCA_040394315.1 Lujinxingia vulgaris | reverse complement strand
CACCATCGTGGTGAATCAACGAATTTAGTGGGTTTCGAATTCTTTGGTCATTTCTTTGCTACGTCGCGCTGCGGCCTCAACGGCACGAATCAACGCGTGACGAAATCCATGTTCTTCCAGCGCAATCAACGCCGCGATGGTTGTTCCACCAGGACTTGCAACGCGGTCTTTTAGTTCCGCGGTGTGCACGAAATCTTGTGCCTGAACCAGGCGCGCTGCACCTTCAATCGCGCCGCACGCAAGTTCAATCGACGTTTTCCGGTCGAGTCCCATCAAAACACCGCCGTCCGCCATTGCCTCGATTGCGGTGAAAATATAGGCCGGCCCACTTCCACTCAGCGCGGTAAGTGCATCGAAATGCTCTTCTTTTCGCAGACGAATTACGCGCCCAACCGCTTCAAAAACAGCCGTGACGGCATCCATATCGACCGTGCCATCGCCCATGACGCCTGTAATTCCGGCACCGACCAAAGACGGAGTATTTGGCATCGCACGCACGATTCCTGGCAACGGCCCGGCCGCGCGTCGCAAAAACGAAATCGGCAATCCCGCAGCTACCGAAATAACGGTATCTTCATCGGTAAACTCTACTTGCTGAGCCTCCAGCACCGCGCGGACATCGGTTGGTTTTACCGCAACCACATACAGTCGAATACGCCGAAACGGCTGCCCTTCTGCGTCTAGCTCAACTTCCGGAATGTCCTCGCGGGCATCCAGTTCATCCGCCAACTGCTGCGCCCTTTTGGGATCTGCATCCAGACAGACAAAATTGCGCGCATCAAACGCGCCGCTGCTTACCAGTCCTTTTCCGAGCGCCGAGCCCATCTGGCCACAGCCTATTAATACAATCAAATATTCTTGAAGCCGCACGTCATACATAGATTTCCTGATCCGTTGGCATATTTAGAGTGATGGAAACGGAAAATTCGCGATTGCACCGACTTCCTGCAAAGATTCAATAATCTCACAAACAGGTAGTCCCACAACGCAGAAGTAGCTTCCGTCGATCTTGCGTACGAGCGTGCTTCCAATGTCTTGCACACCGTAACTTCCTGCCTTATCCATCGATTCGCCCGTCGCCAGATAGTTGTCGATCATGGCGTCATCCAGTTCTCGAAACGTCACGTTGGCTTCCACCGAACGTACAATCGGCATGTGCTCGCTTCCGTCATGCGCGCTGCGTGACCACCAACAAAACGATGTGATCACGGTATGCGTATTTCCGGCCAAACGCTTCAGCATTTTGCGAGCATCGGCTACATCCACCGGCTTTTCGAGCACATCGCCATCGAGCACCACAATGGTGTCGGCAGCCAGTATCCAATCTGCTGTTTCATCGCTCGAAACCAGCTTTTGCGCCACCCCTTGTGCTTTGAGAAAAGCCAGTCGCCGCGTATAGTCGGCCGGCGTTTCGGTGGCTTCTTTGAATTCTGGAACATCGCTAATCATTACGATTGGCTCCAGGCCAATGCGACGCGTAAGTTCCCGACGTCGGGGCGAACCGCTGGCTAGAATGAGTCGCCGATTAGAAGGTGTGAGCTTTTGCATCGCTGATTGAACCTGAATATTTATCGATTTGTGGATGAACGCATTTTTCTAATGCGTGCGCCAGATTATGGGCGGCACGCGCATGTGTCAAAAAATTGAACACACCTCAATTTATAAGGAAGGAGCTCTGGTGAGTGATTCTCAACAACAAACCTATCGAAACCCGGCGCCCACGGTCGATGTCGTCATCGTCATCGACAACCAAATTGTCCTGATCGAGCGCAAGTTCACACCGCTTGGCTGGGCAATCCCCGGCGGTTTTGTCGATTACTGCGAGCCGGTTGAGCAGGCCGCCGTGCGCGAGGCGAAGGAAGAAACCGGGCTTGATGTAATCCTTGAAGATTTGTTGTATGTGTACTCGAACCCGCTCCGCGACCCGCGTAAACACACGATGTCGACGGTATTTGTAGCATCGCTATCGCCCACCAGCGCAAAAATACCGGTCGGTGCAGACGACGCAAAGCAGGCCAAATTATTTGCGCTGGATGCTCTCCCAGAAACACTGTGTTTCGACCATGCCCAGATCCTAAACGATTACCTGACATTTCGGACATCCGGCATGCGGCCCTCGCCGTCGACCATGCTCGGACGATGGAAAAAGACGTTATGATTCAAAGACTTACCACAACCACCTATATATTCTCTCTCGCACTAACGCTGACATGCCTGCCAACTTCGGATGTTTTCGCCGAGAATCCGGGTTCGTCGGCTACCGCCTTAGAAGAAACGCCGAAAACGAGCATCAGGCTTTCGCAACGCGTCGATCTCGGTGACTCGGCACGTGGCGGAATTGTCGTTCAAATGAGCCGGCTCGATGACGAGCGAAACCTGCCCTGGTCGTTGCATGCCGACAGCGACGATTCGACCGATACGCGGCTGTGCTCGGGTATTTTGCCCGACGATGCCAGCGCAACGTACTATCACTATGACGTTAAACATCATGTGTTAGCCAAAAATACGCATTTAGTGTTGTTTGAGGCCAAAGCATCGGTCGACGCGGGCGCACCGGCCGATTCCCCAACCTACCAGGTTGCCTGGTTGCTCCAACCCAACGAAGGCAGAGTGTCGGCATCCCGAAAACCGGTCGGCCGCGTTCGCTGGAACTGCACGTTGGTAGCGAGCGGTAATCACACCGAACTCGACGGTGGCCCAAAACTTACGGTCGACATCGAAGGCGACACGCCGCAGCTTTTGCGTGCCGATTCCTCAAATGTTGTAGAGTTTTGCGGACTTGGAACCGGCCCTAATGCCGCGGTTGAGCGCTATGCACTTGCCCGAAAACGATTTGTTCCACACACAAAACTTGAAGTATTACTTAAAGATGCAAAGCCTCTCACCGCAAGCCTGCCCGACACTCGTTTTCAGCCACCGTTCCTCGCCGGAATCTATAGCTGGGCATGGGCCACAAGTGATGTGCGCAGCTCCCAGGACGCGTTGGTTGCAATTCGACCGACTGTGCTTGGCGATCTCGATTCCAAAACAGCCTGGGTTGAAGCCACGCAAGGACCCGGCCGTGGCGAGTATATAACGGCAAGCGTTAATGATCTGGTTCCACTGCGTGGGTTTCGAATATTTCCCGGAAATGGTCATGATCCGCGCGCGTTTAACGAACATGCCTACCCCACCAAAATCCTCGTGTCCTTTTCCGATCTGTCTCGTTTTGAGGTCAGCCTGGAGAACTACGATTTCGATACGCTGAGCAATCAGGGCGGCTTGTTCGTCGCGCTACCCGAGCCGGTAACAACGACTTGTATGACGGTTATGATTCTTGAGAGCAGCGTTGGCACCATGAAGCCGGCCAGACGTGCGACGGATTTCCGTCAATCCGTCGCAATTTCTGAAATTACGCCGATCACAACGCTGGAGGCTGCGACCCGCGAGGAAACCGCTCAAAACCTCGTCAACTATGTGGCGGACGAGCCGCTTGTTCGGCGTCGTGATCGAATCGGCAACTTGATGTCACAAATTCAGACCGAATCGCTGGTCGCTATCCGCGAGGCGATTGCGGAAGATTCTGCCACACGTCGAACACGCATGATTCCACTGCTCGGCCAACTACCTGCAAAGGATGCGCTTCCGGTTTTGCTCACCGCACTTCAGGGCGCATCACCCGATGCCGAAGAATACCGCGCTATCAAGCGAACTATCGCCATGCACGGATCTGAATCCGTCGACGAACT
>JBEBSM010000366.1:0-3810 GCA_040394315.1 Lujinxingia vulgaris | reverse complement strand
GCATGCGGTTTGAGCATATCGTACAACGTCAACGCCGCCGTACTCACCGCACTCAACGCCTCGATCTCCACACCCGTCGACGCCAACGTTTTCACCGTCGCCTGCAACCGAATCCCGTCCGGCTCATGCCAGTATTCCACGTTCGCATACGTCACCGGAATCGGATGACAAAACGGAATCGTCTCCCACGTTTTCTTGGCCGCCATCGCACCAGCTACCCTGGAAACCTCGATCGCATCACCCTTATCCGTCCTGCGCCCACCATCTACGCTTGCCAGAATCCCCGCGTCGATCTTCAAAAAGGCCTCGGCCACCGCCGTGCGAAGTGTCGTAATTTTATCGCTGATATCTTTCATGACTTCGGTCCCTCTCGCAAAGGAACGCCATCCAAAAACCGGCTGTCCCCCTCCTCATAATGTTCTTCTTTCCAGATTGGAACACGCTCTTTCAACTCGTCGATCGCATAACGCGCGCCCTCAAACGCCGGCCCGCGATGCGCCGCGCGCACCACCACCAACACGCTCGATTCGCCCACATTCACCCGACCCGTCCGGTGCTGAACCCGACACTGCCTGGCACCAAAACGCTCGATCACCTCTTGTTCAATCGTCGCCAGAATCTGCGAAGCCAGCACATCATGCGCTTCATACGTAATCGCCACCGCACAGCGCCCTTCGTTGTGATTGCGGATATCTCCGCTAAAAATCACCAGGCCACCACACGCCGGATCTTCGGTTTCCGCCAGCAATTCGTTCAAATCCAGGATTTCCGCCGACAAATGACGTACTTTCAACGGCTTTTCACCGTCCGTCCCACCACTTACCGGCGGCAGCACACAAACCTCGTCGCCATCCTGAACAGAATGCTCACGACCGACAATCTCACTGCCTACGGAGCAAGCAACCTTGTCGAGCTTGCCACCCAGCACCGGAAATTTCTCCGCCAACAAAACGAGCAAATCCGCGACCGAAACCGCACCGTCTTGTTCCGGCACATCCAGCGCGAATTCTCTATGCCCGACCTCGTAGCGAAGCCCTCCATAAAAAACGACATTTATTCGCATCTTTTCCCTTAACCACCCACCTGCGACATCCCAATCTTCGTAACCTGTCCGTTTTCCCAGTTATGACCGGCTACTTTATTGCCAATCGCCGCCATAAAGCCAGCCTCAATCGCCGCGTCATCACCCGCACGAATCGCCTCAGAAATATCCACATGCTCATCATGTGCCAGACACGCACGCAACTCACCGGTCGACGTCAAACGCATCCGCGAACACGTATCGCAATATTTGTTCGACAACGGCGTAATAAAACCAACCGTCCCAAGTGCGCCCGGAACCGCATAATACCGCGCAGGTCCATTGCCACTTTCCGTCGTCACTGGCGCAAGCCCATGCGTTTCAACCAGGCGATCTTTCAAGTCCGTCAGGTTCAAATAGCTGCCAATTCCAGCCATCTTCACGCCTTCACCGATCGGCATCAGCTCCATGAAACGCACCGAAATGTCGTTTTCCATCGTCAGCTTCAGCCAGTCCTCAACCTCGTCCTCATTAAACCCCTTCAACAACAACGTATTGATTTTAATCGGCTTTAGCCCTGCTTTCGTCGCCGCTTCAATCCCTTTCCAGACCGTTTCCAGCACACCAAATCGCGTAATTTTCTCAAATCTATCCGGTCGCAACGAATCCAGACTCACGTTGATTCGATCCAGGCCCGCCTCCGCCAACGCGTCCGCATACTTCTCCAGCATCAGCGCATTGGTCGTCAACGAAATGTTCGCACTGTCCGTTTCACGCTTGAGCATCCCGATCAACTTCGGCAAATCACGTCGCAACAACGGCTCGCCGCCCGTAATCCGAATCCGATCTACACCCAACCGATTGGCCACCTGCACCGTCTTCACGATCTGCTCAAACGTCAAAAGCTGATCTTTGGGTGCACATTTTACGCCCGTCACCGGCATGCAATAATGACAGCGCAAATTACATTTGTCGGTCACCGAAATACGCATCGCGTTGTGAACCCGACCAAAACGATCCTGAAGTTGCTTCATGAATTCCCAGACTTCTTAAGAAAATGTCTCCGACCCGGCAAATTCCGAGCCAGAGTTCGCAGCGAACTGCCGCGATTATATCCCTTCCCACCACGCTGACAACCATCCAGCCTCACCCAGCACGCGGCGAAACGCCGCGATTCCACGATTTACTCCAAGATCCAACCACCCAACTCGCCCAATCCCCCCACCCGTCATAACTTTGCTTCACTTTGCTTCACTTTGCTTCGCGTTCCTAGCGACTTCGCGTGAGACTAAAAAGTTTTCGAATTGCCCATGAAACGCGTCAATCCTGCACACTTTGTACCGGTAATAACAATCAGCGTGAAACGTCGAGTGCGACGTTTCACACCAACCAACCCCTCAATTCCGCAATAATTGAACATAAAAAACTGTTGCAGCACCCTTGTGCGATCGCGTTATCGATGTTGCAACACTTGCAACACCCTTGTGCGATCGCGTTATCGATGTTGCAACACCTGCAGCACCCTTGTGCGATCGCGTTATCGATGTTGCAACACCTGCAGCACCCTTGTGCGATCGTGTTATCGATGTTGCAACACTTGCAGCACCCTTGTGCGATCGCGTTATCGATGTTGCAACACTTGCAAACACCTTATTACGACTGCATTACGATGTTTTTTTCGCTGTTACCTCGCTTTCTATCGCCACAACGCCACGCCCACCCAACAAATTAATCCGCCCCCCAAACCCACAACAAAAACCCAACCCCACAAAACATCCTAAATCCCCCAGATCAACGGCAACCACAGCCTGATCACAACCGTGATGATGATTACAAATAGGATGTTCAACCACACACCCGCACGCATCATCTGTTTCATCGTCACATAACCCGACGCAAACACAACCGCATTGGGCGGCGTCGCAACCGGAAGCATGAATGCACAAGACGCGGCCGTCACCACTCCAACCATCAAAATGTACGGATGTACTCCCAGCACCACCGCCAAAATCCCCGCAATCGGCACAAATATCGTCGCCGTCGAGGTATTCGAGGTCACTTCCGTCAGAAAAATCACGACCGCTGTAATCACAAACAACACCAGCAACATCGATGCGCCCTCCAGCACCGACAACTGATCTGCCAACCAGGCCGCCAGACCCGACACTTCAATCCCCATCGAAAGCGCCAGACCACCGCCAAACAACAACAAAATCCCCCACGGAACTTCCTTCACATCATCCCAATCCAACAATGCCACCGGATTGTCATGACTCGCCCGGATAATAAATAGCGCCAGCGCGCCCATCATCCCGATCGTCATATCGCTCATGCCACCCAGCCCGAGCGTAGCCAGCCACGGCTGCACTAGCCCGCGCAACATCCACATCGCCGCGACCGTTCCAAACACGATCATCACGCGGCGTTCCGCCGTACCCATCGGCCCCAGGTCGCGAAGTCCATCGTCGACGATACTGCCAATTTCCGTAAAACCAGTAACTTTCAACGGATACGCAAACTTCGTCAGATATACCCAGGCCGTAACAAGTCCGACCGCGGCAACTGGAAATCCGTAAAGCATCCACTTCAAAAACGAGATCTCAACGCCGTGAACCTGCTTCACATACGCCACAAATATCGCGTTCGGCGGACTGCCAATAATCGTCGCAATCCCGCCAATCGACGCCGAATACGCAATTCCCAGCATCAGCGCCGAGCCGAAATTGAAATTCCCCACACTCGTATCAATATCCTGCCCGTTTTCTTCGATCAGCCGCGCAATCTGCGTG
>JBEBSM010000365.1:0-3851 GCA_040394315.1 Lujinxingia vulgaris | reverse complement strand
ACTTCGCCCTCGCGCGTCAGGCCGCGGGTGGCAGTTTCATTGGTGATGCGGGCAATACCAAAGTCGAGCAACTTGACGAAGTCCATGTCATCACCGGCGCGGGTGATGATCATGTTGTCGGGCTTTAGATCTCGGTGAATAATACCCTGTCGGTGGGCTTCGCCGAGCGCAGCGAGTATCTGCTCAAATACGTGAAGAATGCGATCGATTGTGAGATCGGCGTTTTGTCCCCATTTGGCCAGACTGACGCCGGGCGCGTATTCCATGGCCATATAAGGATGGCCGGATTGCGAGAATCCGAAATCAAACAGAGTGATAATATTGGGATGCTGAAGCTTGGATATAGCGCGTGCTTCCTGGATGAAACGGTCACGGCCTTTGTCCGAATCCTGTAATTCTGTGAGCAGGACTTTGAAGGCAATCTCACGCTCCACGGGCATCTGAAGCGCACGGTACACGGCGCCCATGCCGCCTTCGCTGATCATGGACGTGATGATGAATTTTTCCGCTACGATCGAGCCGATTAGCTGATCGTGCTTGGCATCTTGAAGGGCGCTGCGGGGGATGAAATAAGCGCCGTCACGCGGGCATTGCGCTCCGAGGCGTGAGTTTTCTTCAAGGCATTTGGGACAGACATACATACGTGCGACTCAGCAAAGAGGTTTTACGGTCGGGTCAACATAACAATAGCCATGAAAAAGCACAATCGTAACGGACTTATTATGGCGAACTGCTGGATCCAACGTCATGATTTTAACTGGGTATTATCGATGACGCTGACGTGGACCGTGAAGCCGTTTCCACAAGTACAGCTTCTTGCATCAAATTGCACGGCGCAGGCGACGAAATATTTGACTGCCGCATGAAATCTTGGCTGAAAAACAGAGGTTAGAACGGTCGGGGTCATCGACGAGCATGAGACGGTTGACACGTGTATATGGTAGGGGTTGTTTTACGCCGCGCTGTTGTGTTAGCCGCAACACGGAGCATCGTATAATAACGTCCTAGTTTGTTGAAGAGCGAAATCGCATGAAAGAGCAGCAGGAATCAGGGAATTCACGCCGATCGGTGATCGGAACGACACAGAGTTTTTTCCAAAAGCAGTTCGCAGGCAAAGATCCCTGGGAACTGTGGGCATTGGTCGGCATCTCGATGTTCGTTATGCAGATCACTTGCTGGATTTTGGTTTTTTTGAAACTTGGCGTGGTCAGTGTGTATGCACACGCCATGGGCATATCGTTACTGGGAACGTTGACCTTACCGATTACGTTGTGGGGGCTGGTTAAAACACTGTTTAATCCGCCGGCGCTTCGGCGTACGCGTTCGCTGGGATTTGGAGCGCTTATCGTGGTCGGACTTCTGGGCAATGTGCCGTTTATTGCGCCGCCGCTTTCGACCGAAAACTGGGTAGAAAAGTCGCCCATTCAACTCCCTTTCGACGGTGAATGGGTTGTGCTCGCGGGCGGTGAATCTAAAGACGCTAATTATCACGCAACCACGGCGACGTTTCGTTGGGGATATGATTTCGCGATTGAGCGTGACGGAAAGCGTTTTGCAGGCACGGGCGACAAGCTCGAAGACTATTATTGTTTTGGTGAGCCGGTACTAGCCGCCGCGCCGGGCAAAATCGTGACGGTCGTGCGTGATCAGCCGGACACAAAGCCGGGTGAACCGACCGCAATCGCAGTGCTGGGTAATCACGTCGTTTTGGAAATCGGACCGAACGAATATTTGTATTACGTGCATCTGCGTCAGGAATCACCAACCGTTGCACAGGGCGACGTGGTTGAGCAGGGGCAAAAGATTGGCGAGTGTGGTAATTCGGGGCGTTCGGTGGAGCCGCATTTGCATGTTCATTTGCAAAACTCACTGAAATTTCCATTCTCGGAAAGCATGCCGCTTCGGTTTTCGAACTACGAGGCCGACGGAAAACTTGTTGAACGCGGGATGCCGGTAGGCGTTGCCGATTTTACGCAAGCATCTGGCCAGCGCGTTTCGAATCGGCGCTGAAAATACGATTTTATAAGGGGGGAGCACGTCAGACTTGGGATGGCGTGCTGCGAGAAATTCGCGGCCGCAAGGCTGTGCGCTGCAAATTGTGAAGTTGTAGTTTCCTTTCTATATTAGGGGGTTAGCTTCGGCGTGCGTTGGTTGGACGAATTGTCCAGCGAACGAAAAGCACTCACAGTGATCACGCACGAGGTTTTCTGATGCAGACAAAAATCGCAGTAATCTTTGCGACTCCAGACGGTCAGACGCATAAAATATCCGGTAATATTGCCGCGATGTTACAAGATCGCGGCGTGGACGTAGATGTTATCAACGGCCACGTCATGCAGCTTGATTTTCCGTACGGCGGGTACGACGGAATCATTTTGGGCGGCTCCATTCACACCGGAGAACATGCAGCGCGCATGGAAGAAGTGATCGTAAACCAGTGCGGCGCGTGGGAGGATTTCCCGACGGCATTTTTTGCCGTCAGCCCGACGCACTCCGGCGGGGACGTGTCTGACAGCGAGCAGGATGCCGAAGATTACATTGAGGATGTGCTGCATTACAGCGGTTGGCGTCCGGCTTATATCGGGCTGTTTACAGGCGGATTGCGCTTTGTGCAGTACGGCTTTGTTAAAAAGCATATTGCGAATGACGATTACAAACGACTGGCAATTACATCGTTGGAAGACTTCTCAAATGAATTTCTGGGCTTGATTCTAGCATCAAAAGGCCTTTCTGATCCGGCAGATCAGACGGCGGACGATTTGCTTTAATCTGTAACGGGAGTCCGATAGGTTATGACGACGAAAATTACATCCTTTGTTGAGCACAATGACGTAGTGGATATTGTCGGAATCGAAGACGCCTTGCGCGGTTGGAGTTGTTTTGAAAACGGGTATATCACCGATCCACGTAAAAAATTTCAGGCCGAACAGCGCGATTTGCATATCTGGGCCAGGTGTGCCGATAGCCATCCAAAATCCTATCATGTCAGCGTGGCGCTGAATCACGGTCAGGTGACCGACTGGCGTTGCACTTGTTCGGATGCCGGGGCCTGCAAACACGTAGCCGCGTTGCTGTATACGTGGATTCATGATCCGGACATCTTCGAAACTGCAGAAGACTGGCGCACAGAAATAGCGTTGTGGAGTAGAGAGCGCCTGTTGGATGCAATTTTTGCGGTTGCGCAACAATCTGCAGAAGCTGAAGCGTTATTGCAGGCTGAAGTTGACGACTGGAATCTGTTTTCGTTCGATAATATTCAAGATGCCGTAGACGGAATGCGCGCCGCGCCACTCTGGAAAGTTCCCGCGTTGGCCGACGAACTTGTGGAAGAGGGATACGAAGAACAGGCAGTACTGCTGCTCACAGAACGCCTTGGTGGCGAGCGCAGTGGAATACTGGTCGACTGGCTGATTGAACATTATGAGCGCGTCTCGGATTACGTCAGTGCGTTGACCTGGGCACGACGGCGCCTGGATGATATCGCCAGTGCACCGTATTACGCGACGGTATGGAGTATCGGCCAGCGACTGGGTGTGTGGGCGGACCTTCGGCCGGTGTTGCTTGCGCGGCTGCGGCGCGCCAATTTCCAGGAATTCATCAAGGTTTTACTGCTCGAAGGGCGGGCGGCGGAAGCACTGGATGCTTATGATGAGGGAATGGAACAGGGCGAAACGGTGTCGGATGCGACCAGACTCCGTCTCGCTGAGATTGCTGAATCGATCAATCCTGAACGCGCGGTTGCGCTGTACGCAGCATTGGTCAGTGGCCTGATTGAGCGTCGAACGCGCGAGTACTATCGCATGGCGGCGACCCTGCTTACGCGTGTGGAGTCGCTGTATGGTGAACTCGGA
>JBEBSM010000364.1:0-3859 GCA_040394315.1 Lujinxingia vulgaris | reverse complement strand
TCCCAAGGATGTTTTTCCCCAGATAACCCTTTGCATACGCTTCCTTAACGGCGTTCTCCAGTCGCTCAATCGCAACCGTCAACTCGCCGCGCACGAAAATGTAGCAATAGCGGATCCCCAACGTCCAGGCCGCGATCATGCAGCCCTCAATATGACGATGTGGATCAAGTTCCATCAAATAACGATCTTTAAACGTACCCGGCTCACCTTCGTCAGCATTGATAACGAGGTATTTAGGAACGTCCGATTCTTTGGGCAAAAAGCTCCATTTGATTCCACACGGGAATCCTGCACCGCCGCGGCCGCGCAGATTGGATTTTTTTACTTCATTGATGATCGTGTCGCTGTCCATCGTGACGGCTTTGCGAAATGCCTGATAGCCGCCGTGTTTTTCAAATACTTCGATGGTGTGCGCGTTTGGAATGTCGAAATGTCGACTGAGAAAACGTTCTTCCAGCATGACTTACCTACCTTCTATCGTCGGCACGAATTGCCCGCAATGAGACGATCCGTGCAAAATTCTCAGTGCATCTTTGCGGGATTGGGAAGCGACGGAAGCCGCTTGTTGAAATCCTCCAGGATCTCATTCACGCGCTCGACGCTTAAATTCTCAAAATACTCGTTACCGCCACCCGCATACGAAACGTAGAACATCGGAGCCGTGCCACACGACGCCAGACATTCCACTTCACTGACCGTGAAGTTTCCATCTGCGGTCGTTTCACCGGTCCGAATGCCCAGGCTTTGCTCCAGGTGTTCGAGTAACTCGTAGCCGCCACGAAATGCACACGTCAGCGTTGTACACACCTGAATGTGTACTTTTCCAACCGGTTGCTTGTCGTACAGGCTATAAAATGTAGCTGCCGTCAGCACCTTGGTCGGGTGCAAGTCGAGCCGTTCTGCCACATAATCCATTACCGTTACCGAAATCCAACCGAACTCATCTTGTGCAAGATGCAGTGTTGGCAACAACGCAGCGAGCGTGTTGGGGTAGCGTGTAAGTAGATCTTGAAAGTGGGCTTCTGCCTTCTCTGAGAATGCGAGTGCCATAATCCCAGGCCTTCCTCAAAAGTAATGATACGGATGAAACGAACAAAAAATAGGTCCGGCTTAAAACAAGCGGAAGCTAATTCTCATTGACCCTTAATGTCAAGAAGGGTCGCAAAGCTTAGCGTAAAGCCTGGCCAACAATCGCAGTTATTCGCGCGTTTGCAGGCGTTATTCTTAGAGATACTCGTCTTCGCCAATTCGATAATAAAATCGCTCACGCCCGAGCCTGTGAAAGCCCAGCGAACGATACAAAATCGATGCAGGCGTATTGCCCTGATAGGCTTCCAGGTCAATGCCCGACATACCATGTTGGTAGGCGTAACTCAGAACATATTCGGCCAAAAACCGGCCGATTGAACGCCGCCGGGCCGCCGGCGTCACATACAACGTCTCAATCCAAAGCGATCGACCTGCAAATTTCAACGACCAGTTAAAATTCACCAGCGTAACACCGACCGGTGCGCCACCATGCTCTAATCGCGCCACAATACACAGACAATCCGGCGTCGCCGAATGCGTTGAATCGATCACCGAACGTGCCAGAGCTTCCAGATCACTTAATTGCGGATCTACGCCGAGATCGGTCATATCCTCAAAAAACAATTGCGCTACGCTGCCCGCATCGTAAGGATTTGCAAACTCGATCTTAATGCCTTCCGCCAGAGTCATCTAGCCTCCCAATAAACACCAGCCCGCCATCAATCCAAAACAGTCACAACGCAGATTTTTACAATTTTTGAACAGACTCAAGCAGTGAACGCCGCTCTTCTGCAGGGATCTTGGTCAGCACCGTTGAGAAAAACCGCTGTTCCTCAATCGTATGCTTGAGCACAAGCTCACGCATGCTGCGCAAAACGTCGAGCACTTCTTCAATGTTCTCGTCCAACCGGGCTGCATTTTTCTTGAATTGCTGCTGCAACCACCGCGTCCGCTCGCACATCGACTCGTGAGCTTCCACAAGACTGGCAACCGCGGGCGCAAGTTCTGGGAATCGACGTTCAAAATCGATAAAGAACACTTCTTCTTCCTGATTGAAATGATGCAACATCTCATCAAGCGCAATCGTTAGTTCCTCGGCTGCGCCCTCCACCATTTCATCACGTGATTCATCGTCCAATTCGTCGGCCGCAATCTTCTCAAATCGCTCATACAAATCGGTAAACAACCTGCAAATATGCTCATGTTCGTAGTGAACGAGATCGATCAGGTCGGATTGAATCTGCTTTTCTTCCATATCGTTTTAACCGTTTTGCTGTCTGACTTTAGTGATTTGGTCTACCTATTAAAACTCTTCCACGCCATACCGCACCTGGCTACCAGGCATTTTTTCGAGACAGTACCAAACAGTGGCACGATAACGCGCACCTGTCACTTGCGCAAGCATGGGTGTCTGGCCTGTACATTTCACTATTGCAACCCAATTGCAATAGCCTTATAACATCGCCTAACTCGCATGTATCCACCAACATTTATGAAGTTCACTATGTCTATTTGCTACCGCTCACCATCTTTTGTCTGCACTCTTTTCATCGCGATTTCATTGCTCTGCGCACTTCAGCCGTCAGCCTACGGATTCGATCCCGAGGATGAAGATCCAATCGAGCGCGAATTACGCGAACTAGAAATGGAACCAGCATCGCCCCGGGATAATTCATCCACACCCGATAGCTCGCCATCCAGCGCACCGACCGGCGCAAGCGGCATGCTTTCGTCCATGAATCCCGACATTGCACTGATCGCAGATTTTGCACTTGCCGGATTTATCGGCAAACCCGAACTGAGCGGCGGCCACGATCCCGGCAACGTCGGATTTAACCTCCAGGGATTAGAGCTTGCGATCAGCAGCAGCATCGACCCGTATTTCCGATTCGACAGCTCAATTTTATTAGGTCTTTTCGGCCTGGAAATCGAAGAAGCCTACGGCACCACACTCGGCCTTGGATGGGGATTTCAAGCACGCGCCGGGCAATACATGTCGGCTTTTGGTCGCGCCAATCCGACCCACGTCCACCAGTGGGATTTTGTCACCCAGGCGCTCATCATCGGAAAATTCTTTGGTCCCGAAGGCATGCGAGGCCTTGGCGCAGAAATCAGCCAGGTGCTTCCACTTCCCTGGTACGCAAACTGGAAAGTCGGCGTCCAAAACATCGCCGGCCAGGCCACCGGCCGCTCCTTTTTGAGCGCGGACGCAGACATCGAAACGCTTTTAGACCTGACCGTAGTCGCCCGACTCGAACAGTTTTTTGAATTGTCCTCCTCCATTGAAATGTTGTGGGGCCTGAGCGCAGCCAACGGCGCAAACAGCTCCGGGCGCAACAATCGCACCGATATTTTCGGAACCGATCTCTTATTGAAATGGTATCCGGAAACAGGCAGCCGACAGTCCATCAGCTGGCAAACCGAAGCGATGTTGCGACGCCGACAATCTCCCGGCCAGGCCAACGAACCCGACGGCGAAGTTCTCCAGGATTTTGGCGGATACAGCCAACTTTCCTGGCATCTCAATGCACTGTGGCAACTGGCCGGCCGCTACGAATATGTCGAAGGAATTCAAAACGACTATCTCGATGCAGACTGGACCAGCGGTCGTCAGCGCGGAGCACTCAGCCTTACCTACTATCCCTCACACTTTTCTCGTTTGCGCGCCGAGTACAGCCTCGATCATCTATCGTATCGCCAACAGTCTTCGGAACGCCTGACACACGCCATGTTCCTGCAGCTCGAACTCGTCGCCGGCGCACACGGTGCACATTCCTACTGAAAGTCGTTTATTTTAACTCGTATTTGTTTCAATAATTTGTCGAGAATT
>JBEBSM010000363.1:0-3862 GCA_040394315.1 Lujinxingia vulgaris | reverse complement strand
CGAGCCGTCGTCTGGCTTGCACGTCTTGGAAAAGACCCGCTCGAATTGCTCAAGAACCTGCTCAAACCCAATACCGTTCGCGGTTACGGCGGAGATCAGGTCGCAAGCGGTGCACTCGACTTGCTCGACGAGCGCTGGGAACTCATCGGTGAAGAACTTCGCAAAAGCCTTCTTCGTAAAGCAGCCGACTTGCCAGACACCGCCGTTCGCAAACGCGCTTACATCCTTGGCGAAAAATACGTCGGTCTGGACTTCTTACGCCAGGCCCTCGACGACAAAGCCAAAAGCCTTCGTGAATGGGCTGAAGATCGACTGGAAAAACGCGAACGCGGCGAATTGCCAAGTGACGATCAACTCCAGGCCGAACTCGAACAAGACGAAGAAAGCGATTTAGACGAAGATTGATGACTGATTCTCTCCTACAATGGACCGTGCGTATTGATCGACGGCAGGCCAACCGCGATGACGTCATCGCCCTGCTCAATCAACTCGCCAAATCCGTCCAGCAACTTCAGGTCGAAATCACGGCCGACGACGAATTCTGGAACACCGCCGACATCGGCGCGTTTCGCGATTTCGTGTCCGTCGCCGTGATTTCGCACCCCGCCGAAGCCGGCCTGGAATACGTCGCCGAAGAACTGCTCGAAGAGTTCGGCTGGCTCGTCGATTTCCAACGCTAAAACCCCCACCCCTCAAAAATTTCGGAACTCCTTATGTTCGAAAATTACGAACCGCTCAAGCCCCACATCGAACACGTCGGGGCAGGCTGGATTCGCGTCTTTGTGCTCGATGACCTCATCGAAATCGGCGAAGCACTCGCCATCATCGGCCCCGATAATCAGCGGATCTTTGCAGAAGTACGCCGCCACACAGGCAACCGCCGCATCGAAGCCCTCATTCTGGCAGCCCCCGACTGGCTGAAACCAGGACTGCTCGTCGAGCGAACCGCAAAACCCATCGCCGTCGAGTTTCCCACGACCAGCGATCTGCATATTCAGTCACAAACCCTGCAACCCTACGAAGCCGGCCAAAACACACCCCTGCACACAACCAGACCGTCGTTCGCAGAACTCGATGGCGCACGCCCATCCCTCGCTATCGACATCGCGCCCATCGATCTTTTAGCCCCACTCGCGGAACGCGGCCTGAACCTCGTAATTGATCTCTCAAACAACGCCACCGCCTTTCATACGCTGGCCACGCGCGCACAGATCACCCGACAAACCGCCGCCAAATTCGACATCGTCCTCAACGTACCAAACGCCAACGACGACCCGGCCGAGTCCAGCATCCCCAACGCACGACGCGTCCTTGCAAAAGACCACCCACAAGCACTCCGCATCGCCGCCGCCTGGGCCGTACACATGCGCAATGCTGGCAAAAACATCTTGTTTATCGCAGACTTACCCATCCTCAAAGGCCGAGACTACGACGTTACCGCCCCCAAAACCGATGATTCGTCCGCGCCAACCTCATCGTTTGGCGAAATCATCGATCTGCTTGGCCAGACACTCACCTCGACCCACACCGCCGCGATCACCGTCTTGCTTCGTCTGCACCTCGTTGACACCGCCGGGCTGGAAGACATCATCGAAACCATGCACCTCGGCGACGCCGACAGCCAGCTCTTCATCACCCCCGATGGTTGCTTTGAACCCCGCCGCTCGCTGTCACGCGCCCAACTCACCAGCACCCAGGCCAGCGCCCAGGACAATGCCCTGGCCGTGCTGACCCGTGCTGCAGCCGCACAAAACCGCGCCGACCTGTTTGGCGAAGACGAACTCGACGACAACGAAAAAGGTGCACTCCGTCAGGTCGAAACCTGGGAAGTGCACCTCGCGTAAATCTTTGTTTCTTTTGTAATTTCTCGGCAATTCCCCGAAAAAGCCGCTGACTATCACCAGATAGTCAGCGGCTTTTTCATTACCTGTCAGGCAGGGATCGTCTCCCCTTCTGCGTACAGAGCCTCGATCAGATTACCGTATTTCTCCATCACAACACGACGCTTGAGCTTCATGCTCGGCGTAAGCATGTCGTTCTCCGTCGTCCACTCTTCATCGAGCAGCGCAAACCGACGTGGACGCTCATAACTCTTGACCGCACCACCACTGACACGCTCGATCTCTTCCTGAATGAGCTTTTTCACATGCTCATTTTGCGTCATATTTTCGACCGAGATGTTGTTCTTCTTACCCCAATCACGCACCGCTTCGACGTCAACCACGATCAACGCCACGTTATAAACCTTATTCGATCCTTCCAACATCACGTGATTGATATAAGGCGACAACTTGAGCTGCTCCTCAATCGGCCCCGGCATCACGTACTTACCGTTCTCAAGCTTGTATTGCTCCTTCACGCGACCCAGAATCCACAAAAAGCCATCCTCGTCGATTCGACCCAGATCGCCCGTGCAAAATGTTCCATCGTCACTCAAAACAGCCTTGGTTTCTTCCGGAAGGTTGTAATAACCAACCATGACGTTAGGCCCCTTCACGCACACCTCACCCGTGCCGGCCGGGTAACCTTCCACCGGACGAATCGTAACCTTCGTGCCCGGCAACGGCTTACCAACACTGCCGATCTTACGGTTTTTCGGATAGTTACACGCCGCAATCGGAGAGGTTTCCGTCAATCCGTAACCCTCGTAAACCGTGATGTGCAGGTTGTCGACAAAACGTGCGACCTCAGGACTGAGTGCAGCGCCGCCACTGAACGCAAACTTCAAACGACCACCAAAACGCTCGCGAACCTTGCTAAACACCAGCTTATCAAAAAACTTGTCCTTGAGATTCGTCGTCAGGCTAGCCGAACCGTTTTTCTCAATTTCCTCGCGCATCTTATCCGAGTTCGCAAGACCGGCCTCGAAAAGCGTCTTTTTCAGACCGCCCTCCGCATCCATCTTCTTGTTCACACCGTCATAAATGCGGTTGAAGATCCGCGGAACGCTGAACAACAACGTCGGGCGAACTTCCGCCAGATTCTCAATGATCGTGGAAACGTTCTCGGCAATACCCATCGCCGCGCCCATCGAAAACAAAATGTGAAGCTCAACCGTCTGACCAAAGCTATGTGCCCAGGGCAAAAACGACAGACTCACATCCTCGCTACGAATCGTCAGCAATTCCTTAACACCGTTGACGTTCGACATGATGTTGCCATGCGTCAACAACACGCCCTTCGGATTACCGGTGGTGCCGGACGTATAAATAAACCCGCAAATATCGTCTTTATCCGGATACACAATCGGCGCTGGATTGGCTTTTCCATGCGTCAAAAGCGTCTGATAGCTATCCACAGAATCCTGAGGACCATCAAAATATATGACGCGCTCCAGCGTATCGATGGTTTTGATAAGCGGCTTTACTTGATCATAAATCTTTTGATTCGCGACCAACAAAATCTTTGCGCCACTATCACGAATGATAAATTCCCATTCCTGAAGTTGCTGCGCCTCATACATCGGACAATACTTCGCATTCATGCTATAGGCGGCATACGCACCAACCGCCCACTCAACGCGGTTATTGGCAATGATTGCAACCGTATCACCTCCGACCACGCCCATCGTCGCCAGAGCGCCACGAAAATGCGTTACCTGCTCCCCAAATTCCCCGTAGGTCGTCCACTGATAACGGCCGTCCTTCTTCATACCGAATAGCGGACAATCTTTGAATTCGCGCGTACTGTATTCAAAAACTTGCACAAGATTTGTGAATTTTTCGGTCATACGTTTTCTCCCTGGTATGAATTGTGGCGGCCGAAGCTACCGACATAGGCTTCAAAGACTTCGTAATCAGCAATAGCATATAAAGATGTACTAATTTGTGATTCGCAATTCAGCGATGGTCCATAACCTATC
>JBEBSM010000362.1:0-3868 GCA_040394315.1 Lujinxingia vulgaris | reverse complement strand
ACCACGCCAAATCCCCCACGACCCACGCCCAATAATTACCCGCATTCTGCCAAAACAAAGATTTCTATCACAACACTTGAATAATTACTCCGTCTCGACTAATGACGACCCATATTCAGATCGGTTTTTTCAAGATCTCCATTCAACAAAGCTGCGACATCACCCAAATGTCGGCGTTTGCTCCAACCCTGCGACTTCAACACATGAAAAACCTTCAATCCCGACCACTTTTCACCCTCGTCTTCCTCCTCACACTCGCCGTTTTCAACAATAGCTGCGGCAAAGACGAATCAAACCCCAACACGACCGAAGAAGAAGAATTCTTCTTCGATGACGGCGGCAAAAGCGACGCCTTCGGCAAAAACCGATCCTTCGAAGTTCTGTTGACCGAACCATTTTGCGACGTCTGCACAACCGCCGACAAAAACCACCTCTCCGCCAATTCCACCATCACCGAACGCGTCATTGAGCTTATCAACGCCGCCGAAAAATCCGTCGATGTTGCCCAGTACACCTTCAGCGTCCGCGAAATCGAGCAAGCACTCCTCAAAGCCGCCGAACGCGGCGTAAAAGTCCGCCTCGCTATCGACGCCGGCCAGGACAAATCCGGCACCCTCGCCCGCCGCCTCCGCGACCAGAAAATCCCCGTCACCTTCGTCAAAGGCCCACAGCTCGGCAACCAGAGCCGCTTCGGCCTGCTCCACTCCAAATTCATGATCGTCGACCGCACCATCCTGCTATCCGGCAGCAACAACTGGTCTTCAACCGGCGTCACGATCAACGAAGAAAACACCATCGTCATGAAATCGGTCGAAAAAGACCCGCTCATCGACGCGTTTTCCTGCCATTTCAACGCCGCCTGGACCCAAAAAAGCCAGGACAGCACCGACTGCTCCACCAACGACGCCCGCTTCTCACCCGGCAGCGCCGCACGCGTCATGCTCCGCGACAGCATCCGCTCATCCAAAAAATCCGTCGACGTCCTCATGCACCACCTGCTTTTTGACGATCTCGTCAAAGACATGGCACAGGCAGCCGAGCGCGGCGTAAAAGTCCGCATCATCACCAACGTCGAAGACCGCGCAGAACACACCGGCAAAAACTGGGACCGCCTCCAAAAAGCCGGCGGAAAACTCCGCTTCAAACAAACCAACGCCGACACCTTCCAGCTCATGCACCACAAGCTCGCCATCATCGACGGCCAGACACTTTTGCACGGCTCCGGAAACTGGTCCGGCAGCGGCTTCTTCAACAACTACGAATTCTACGTCCGCTACCGCACACCCGACGTCGTTGATCCCTTCAACACCCTTTTCTCACGCCTGTGGAACTGGTCGCTCGACGCCGCCACACTCGATCAAAACGGCAACGCCGCCACCCAACACTTCAACGAACACACCGTTTATTTCGGAAACCTCCACGCACACTACGAAGAGCACTCCGCCGACGGAAAATACCTCGACGACGGCGAAATGATGCGCGCCGACGAAATCGACGGCACCCCCAAAAGCGTTCGCCACGAACTCGGCGACAAACACATCACCCGCTACGCCTGGGAATACGCACGCGACAAAGGCCAGATGGATTTCATGGCCCTCTCCCCACACACCGTTGACCGCCGCCCGTCCGACGCCAAAACCCACCCCAGCACGACCGTCGAGAGTTTCGAAAAACTCCTGCAAACCTCACGCGAAATCAACGCCGAATCCACCAACAAATTCGTCGCCCTGCCCGCCATGGAATGGAACACCAACACCGCCGGCAACCACGTCAACATCTTCGGCACCGACGTCCTATGCCAGGTCGAACGCGACCGTTTCGACATCCTCTACGAAGAGTTTTTACCCGAGCGCACCCTCAACAACGAGCGCCCGTTCCTACAACTCAACCACCCCCGCACCTTCACCCAGAACACCGAATCACTCGCTGGCTCCTGGGACCAGATTTTCGACGTCTACCTCACCGACATCCCAAAAGCCGGCGAACGCCGCCAGAAATTCAACGACTACGGCCTGGATGACTTCGCCCCCATGAACACCGTGCGCGATTCCTGGATCACCGGCGAATCCATGCCCGACCGCGACATCGTCGCCGAAACCCTCCGCAACATCGAACAAGTCACCCGCCCCTACATGCGCATGATGGAAGTCACCATCGGCCGCGGCACCGACATCGCCCACGAACACGCTGTCAACCCAAGCATGGTCGAGCGCGACGGCGAAATGACCCGCTACACCCGCGTCGACCCCGACTGGCACTACTACCTGCTCCAGGGCTTCCAACTCGCCCCAACCGCAAACCACGACAACCACTACGCCAACTGGGGCACCGGCCACTCCAGCCGCACCGCCATCATCGCCAAAACCCTGTCCGAAAAAACACTCCTCGACGCCATCGACCAACGCATGGTCTACGCCTCCGAAGACCAAAACCTTGCAGTACACTTCTACGCCGACGCCCGATTCCCCATGGGCGCCAACATGGAAACCACCGCCAAAACCATCTCCTTCACCGCATTCCTACAAGACCCCGACTACGCCGGAAACTTCCAGGTCCGCCTCATGCACGGCCACATCAACGGGCAAATAATTGGACACCTCGACAATACCGTCCAGGAAGTCGCCAAACTCACCGACGCCACCAAAGACACCTGGCTCAACATCACCGCCAAACTCGACAAACCCGGCAAGCACTTCTTCTACCTCGAAGTCCTCGAAACCGACGCCAACCGCATGGCCTGGACCGCCCCCATCTGGATCACCAAACACTAACCTAAAACCCCACCAAACCCGCACCACCACTGGCCCGCTCCCTTCTCTGAGAGCGGGCCTTCTTTACGCCCGGCCACTCGATTTCAATCCTCAAACAACGCGATCAAAGTCCTTTTATCAAACGGATTCTCAATGTTCTGTTCGATATCATCTCGTAACGCCGCAAGCTCAACATGCACCGCTGCTTTGTTCTGGATCGTGATGTTAGGATTACTTTGAATGAACTGTAATGATCTTAACAACACATAAAGCACTGAATTATCTTGCTTCGAATACAACCGTAACGGCTGAATAAGTAAACGCATCAGCTCTTGCGCAGAAATATTATGACTTGAAATTATCAACTTACCGCCCGCAACCGTTTCCGAAACAGTCTCTGGAAGCTCAAGAAATCGATACAACAACTGACCCATCTTATTGATCGCATTGATAGCCGTCCCTGGATCATTGATACCCGGCGACATTGCCTTAACCGCTATCTCCATCAACTTTATCATCCCTGTAACTTTCTGATCGCTTTCATGATGATCTGTAATAATGTCAAAACAAAAAAGAAGATTTTCTAACTCCTCTTCTGAAACAGGCCCTCTAACCCTTAATACCGGCATTCCTTTCCAGAGATGCTCGCTGACATAGGGCAAAATTTCGATGTGGTTTTCTTGATCCCTGATAGAATTCTTTAATAAAGAAACCTCAAACCGTCTAAAATACCCCGTCCGATCGATTTGAACCGTTGACCAACTCTCGCTGTCACGCGCACCAAAACGTACTTCACTTTCCTTTTGCTCTTTGAGTTCCGCGTCCAAACACTTCTCTATCGAGTCATAAATCTCATCAACAATATTGTGGATCTGAATCGCAACAGAAATATTATTAATAAAATAAACAAACAACCCTATGCAGGCTAAACTGGCAAAGGCCGCAACCATGGTTGATAGCCCCAGAGAGTCAGAATCTATCCCGTACGCACCCAGAGCAGTCAGCAAGATGATGCAGTAAAGTAGCGTTCCAATATAAAACCCCAGAATCATCTGATGCTTTTTATTCGAAATCAGACCCGGCAACAGCCTGGGCGAAAAGTTCGCAGACGCCTGATT
>JBEBSM010000361.1:0-3871 GCA_040394315.1 Lujinxingia vulgaris | reverse complement strand
GCGACTTTTTCACGATGCGTCGTCGCACAAAATCAAAGCAACTCACCAAACCCCGAACGCCAGAATATCTGCAATTGCTCCGCAATATGGCTCGTTTGTACCTTCGGATAATCCTTGGGAACGCCCGTGCGATCGTAAATCACCGTACCGCCCGACAAACCAAAGCCGGAGTAAATAGGAACCTCCAACTCAGCGCGAAAAATACCCGCATACTCAGTGCCCTCGGCACCGTGGAGCGTGCGCACTACATAACGAGAATTGAAAACCCGGAGCTGAAACCAATCCGGTTTCGTCAGCATGAGTATCGTCCGGTTAAAAAAGCCCGCCCCCAGGTTATAATCGCGCTCCACAACCTCCGCATACGGTGAATCAAAGCCGCCAAGTGGCACGAAATGCAGGTCGAGTTCGGCATACAGTTTCAGATCCCAGAACCCCAGATCAAAGCGCCCCACCGCCGACGCACCAATCGCGGAAGTTCCCACCTTAAAGACCGGCGTACGATGATAATCGTAGTGCATCGACGGACCGATGACGCACTCATTGTTCTTGCCGCAACGAAATCCCCAGCGCGCAAGCAGGCCCGTGATATAAATATCGGCCGCCTGAATCTCCGGATGTCGGTAGTTCACCCCCGCCCCCAACCGAAACCAATCAAAGGGCTTAAAAGGCTCGCCGTCATCATCAAAATTGCCATAAACCACGCGCGTATCCATACCAAGATTGCGCACGCCCTCCTTTGCATCGGAGGGACGAAAATCATTGAAACCAAGCGCCAGACGCAACGCCACCGGAGGCTTGAGCGGAGCCAATCCCGCCCTCGTTGCATTGCCATTCAACAGCCGACTGAACCCCAAAATCGGACTCACAACAAGCGCTCCACCCTCGCGAGTCACACGCTCAGATCCCTCACTCGAATCATCCAACAACACCGCTGCCAGCCGAAACAAAACCTCGCCAGCAACCGCTCCACCCACGGTCGTTGTGACCAGATCATTATACGATGGCCGCTCGGTCTCCATGAACATTTCCCACTGCCAGCTCCCCAGCGCCGTGTACGCCATACTCGCCCAAAAACCAAACCCACTCGCTCGCGCCCCCGCATGGTAAAGCCCACCCTGATACGGATGCCCAAATTGATTGGTCGGAAACGCGTCCGCATCCCACTCCCAGCCTTCCCGAAAATTATCCGCCATCGTCGACGGACTAATGAAGGAATAATCCGCCTGCAAAATAAAGCGCCCGACCGCCCAGAATATTGAGTTGGTGAACAAAATCCACCCCACAGGCTTCACATAATCCCACCCCTGAGGCGCATCGAACTCAAGCGGATCTACCAACTTCAGCGATTCATGCGCACCCGCAGGTTCCGCCCGCTCAAGCGTCAACTCCGGTGCCGCCACCTCCTGCGCCCACACGCTCGATGGCACCCAAAAACACACTACCAATATGAGTACCCGCGCGCGCCGAAACCACTGCTTGCCCCCCTGAATCATTGCTTCTGATGACTCGAAACGCCCCAAAACAAACGCCGATAAACTGCTCATTTTATACAATCTTGTTCGATTCTATTCGGTAAAGTAAAGAAGTACTCCTTGCGGAGACGACACGACACCTTACACGATTCTTCCCCCAACGGCGCAATGAGTTTTTATCCGTGAATTGACGAAGCTAGCACCGATTCTCCGATTCTCCGAAAAAATGGGCTGAAAATCAGCCCTGATTGCTACCCAACCGCAATTTCCGAAAACTCGGTGAGCTGCCAGCCATTGGGTGTCAGCCGGAAAACCCCAGCCGCATCGATTGCCCACAATACCGAACCGGTCGAGACGAACGTGCTCAGATTGCCCGGTTCGCGCGCACATCCCGTCACAACCGGCGTCAGGTTCTTGCCGTCATAGGTGAAAAGCGCTGGCCCAGCATAGCTTAAATCTGGCGCAGCCCCGATATACCGGATTCCCTGGTGGAGCGCAGTGAGGTGTAATGCGCTCACCTCGTGACGAAAGATCAAATCGAAACCGTCATCGATCGTCCCACGGTAGATTTCGGCGCCCGGACTGTCTGCGCAAAGCACCGCAGCACCGCCTTCTGCAAAGCCGTGCACGAACCGCGCGTCCGTATCAACCCGACTTTCTGCAAGCGCGTTGCCGCGTAGCCGGGCGACACTCCCCAGTGCGCCGACAAAATAATGGTCGACTCCAACCGCAAAAGACTTGTAGAAATCTGGATATTGCCGCGCATACGCATACATAGCCGGGTTGGTCCGAACCGTATAATCCGCTGCGGACTCGCTTGCGCCCCGAGGAGGGATTGACAGCGGCTCAGGCCGAATGAGCGACACCCATTGCTCAGTCAGTCGATCATAATACCAAACAGTGCCTGCGCTGCAGCTCACATAATAACGATCGCCGATGAGTGTGACGTCAAACGCCACAGCGCCCTCAACAGGCAACGGCAGCGGTACCGCTATTTTCATGTCGCGAGAAGACGCAAACAGCTGACCGTGGGCCAGCATCCAGGCCGCGTAACTCTTGGGATTCATAGTCGCCGATACGACCGTTCCGCCGTAAGGGGCCTCGAAACTTTCAACCCTGAGTGGATCGAAATCGACATAGTTGAAACGCCAGGCAGCGGTTCGATCGTCTTCGAAGAAAAACGCAAACGTGTCATTTAGCGGGATTGAATACATTGAATATCCTTATGGATTAAAAAAAACCAATGGGCAACGCAATAAACGCCAGAGATCAACATAGTGCATGGGTGTCGTTCGCATGGCCAGATCCAATATCCGTTCTAGACATCCGAAACCGACCGTGCAAACTTCGCCGTAATGAAACGTCCCCCCAAAAAAAACATACCGCACATTGGAGAACCCATGACATCGCCTCGCATCATTACCGGTCCAGACGAAATCAACGCTTTCTTACAGAAATACAAAGACATCAATCCCGACATTACGCAGCAACTCGGCGACTTTGATTTCGAGAGCATTGTCGTTTTCCCTAATGATATTCGTCTTAAAAAAGGCGAACACATGTTTACCAGTGACTGGATTTCCGCAGCGACCCAGGGAGTTATCGAAAGCGCCAACCGGCAAACACTCATCGTTGTGGAAGGCAATATCGTTTCACAGGAAGCTGTATCCCTCTCCGAAGACTGCGCCATATTTCTTGGAAATGTAGAGTGCCCACAGCTCTACGTAGACGGTGAGTCCTTCCTCTTATGCAAGGGCACCTGCACGGCAAACCTCATCGAATCCTCCTACAACGGCGTCCGTTCCTTGATCGAGAAAGCCGAAACCGGCTTCTTTTTTGTCGGAGAATGGCTCTTGGAGATTGGCGAACTAAACACGAGAGCGATGCAGATTGACCAATTCGCTGGTGCGGATTGGGAAGTGTTGGAAATGACTTTCTTGGACGGCATGATGAACGAAGACGACGGAATTACCCGCGAGTGCAAGGAAAAAATCGCCGCCGGTGAACCCGTTCTGCGCTGGGATTGTCACGAGATCATGCACCAGATAGCTCGCCTTAGCGAAAATCCCGATGCCGCCGTAAAGGCACTCGCTGCCATTAAAGACATCGACAAATTCCGCTTCTGGCAAAGCGAAATCGCCAAGAAAACGGTCTTACACGCAATGACAGAACTCGATCGTCCACACGACGAAATCCAGGGCTGGATCCAGACCCTGCTCGCAGCCGGTGTCCCTGCGGACGTGTGAAGACCTCACGAGCGTGCACATCAAAGCCATGAACATTCGAACTCCTCACAGCCACCGCCAAAATCGAATCGTTTTTCGGCCCGTTCTCACTCGAAACCGGAACGATCGAAGACGATTCTGAAAAATAATTTCCCGGCAGCCTAAAATCACTAT
>JBEBSM010000360.1:0-3888 GCA_040394315.1 Lujinxingia vulgaris | reverse complement strand
GCAGGCCATTCCTCATACGCAGTCCTCGTCTAAAACAGCGACAGCGAGCGCAGTTGCATCTGACCAGGAGCTGCCAGAAATCGATATTCCAGCGACCATGTTTACGCTCGATAACGGGTTGCGGGTGGTCGTCCACGAAGACCGAAAAGTCCCGGTTGTGGCGGTAAACGTCTGGTATCACGTCGGTTCCAAGGACGAACAACTCGGTCGCACCGGTTTTGCGCACTTGTTTGAGCATCTCATGTTTCAGGGCTCCGAAAATGCACCGGGCGAGTATTTTGAGCCGCTCGAAACCGTCGGCGCAACGGATATGAATGGGACTACGAATCGTGATCGGACCAATTATTATCAGACGGTGCCTACCTCCGCGCTAGATCTGGCGTTGTTCATGGAATCGGACCGGATGGGGCATTTTACCAGCGCGATTACCCAGAAATTGCTCGATGAGCAGCGTGAAGTTGTTAAAAACGAGAAGCGCCAGCGCGTTTTGAACCAGCCCTACGGGCGTGTTTTTCCTGCGGCCGCTGAATTGAGCTACCCGCCCGAGCATCCGTATTCGTGGTCGACAATCGGGCGGATGAAAGATCTGGACGCCGCAACGCTCGATGATGTGAAGGATTGGTTTGCCGGACATTACGGCGCGGCAAACGCGGTTGTTACGATTGCCGGGGATATTTCGCCGGAAGAGGCGCGCAAAAAAGCCGAGCAGTTTTTTGGACATATTCCAGCCGGGCCGGCACTGGCGCGCAAAGGTGCGTGGATTGCGCCGATGAGCGGGCACCGACGTCATACGCTGCGCGATCAGGTCAGTCAGTCGCGTGTTTATCGCATGTATAACGTGCCCGAATGGGGGCAAGACGAGCTCGAGCAGCTCCGGCTTGCTGCGATGATTCTTGCGACCGGCAAAAATTCTCGCTTGTACAAGCGTCTGGTCTACGAAGAGCAGATTGCTACCGACGTCGCTTCTTTTATCTATGACGGCGAAATTGGTTCGCAATTCTGGGTTCAGGCTTCCGCCAAACCGGGAACGCCGCTGGCGGATGTGGAAGCGATTATCGACGAAGAACTCAATGCGTTGATGGAAGACGGGCCGACGCAGCGTGAATTGGAGCGTGTCCGCGCGATTTATTTTAGCCGTGTGTTTTCGAGTCTTGAAAAGGTTGGCGGCAGCGGAAAATCCGATTTTCTGGCAACCAGCACTGTTTTTGGCGGTTCGCCGGACGCTTATAAGAAGAAAATGGCTGCTTTTAAGCAAGCGAGTGCGGCCGATGTGCAGAAAACGACGGAAAAATGGCTGACGCCGGGCTCGGTTACGCTCGAAGTGCATCCGCAAACTACGTTTACGACGATTGCGCCGCAGGTTGATCGAACGAGTTTGCCGAAACTTGAAAAGTCGAAAGATATTGTGCTGCCAAAACTGCAACACGCGACGCTTTCCAATGGTATTAAGGTTGTTTTGCAGGAGCGAAGTGATTCGCCGATTGTGCGATTGAAGGTGTTGTTGAATGTCGGGAACGCGGCGATGCCGGCGGCGCAGCCGGGGCTTTCGAAGATGTTGCTCATGATGCTGGAACGCGGTACGCCCACGCGTTCTGCGCTTGAAATTTCGGAGGCCTTTGAAGATCTGGGCGCGCAATTTGGCGGCTCGAATCAGCTCGATACGACGGAGCTTAACCTGACCAGCCTGAAAGCGGTTTTTCCGGAAGCGCTGGATATTCTGGCAGATCTGGTGCGAAACGCATCGATTCCGCCTGAGGAACTTGAGCGTGTTCGGCAGATTATGCTGGCTGCTGTTGAGCGCGAAAAGCTTGAGCCGTCGGCCATTGGCTACCGTGTGCTTGGTCCGCTGTTGTTTGGCAAAGACCATGCTTACGGGATTCCGTTTACGGGTTATGGATATAAGGAAGTCATCGAGACGATTGATGCTGCGGGCTTGAAAAAGCTTCATGCGGACGTGGTGGTTCCTGCAAATATCCAGATTATTGCGGCCGGTGATATTGAGTTGAACGAGCTTGTTGCGCAGCTTGAAACCGAGCTGGGTGATTGGAAAGTAGCCGGAGAATCGCAGCCTGTTACGCGTACCAAAGTTGCGTTGCGTGAGAAGCCAGCGGTTGTGATCGTTGACCGACCCGGCGCTGCGCAGTCTTTTATCATCGCGACGCATTTGCTCGGTACGCTTGATGAATTCGATCCGGTTCACGCGGAATTGTTTAATGATATTTTCGGCGGCACGTTTACCGGGCGTATCAACATGAATTTGCGCGAAGACAAAGGCTGGACGTACGGCGCGTATTCGCAAATCATGAAAACTTTTGGCCAGCAGATTATGCTTGTGACCACGGGTGTTCAGTCGGATAAAACGGCTGAGTCGATGGCCGAGATGGACCGAGAGTTTCGTGCAATCGTTGCCGGGCGGCCACCGACTGCGTTGGAGCTTGCACGCATGAAAGACCAGCTTACGAACAGTCAGCCTGGTTATAACGAAAGCTCTGCGAACCTGCTGGCGAATACTGCGTACATCGTAAAGTTTGGCCTGCCGGACAATTATTTTGAAGAATATGTTCAGCGCGTCCGCCAGACGGAGTTGGATGCGATGCTGAAGATTGCGCCGGAACTTATTCAGCCCGAACGGATGCTGTGGATTGTTGTGGGCGACCGGGCAGCCATTGAAGAAAAAATTCGTGCTCTGGAGCTTGGATCTCTTAGTTTCGTGGACGCCGACGGAAATTCACTCTAAATTGCCGGCGTTCGGCCTGTAATTATTGAGTGTCGCCGATAACAACGATTAACTTTGACGAGTTTTTACACTTCCATGATGAATCTGCATGAAATTCCCAAGGACCGAAGCATAAAGCGGCGAGCAATAACGGTGCCGCTGTGGTTTTTTTTGGCCGTGTTTTTGTCCATAGTTCTACCGGTGATTGCACCTTTTACAGCGCTGTACGACGTATTGTTTCGTAAGCGTCTTTCGACCACGCGTACGTTGCTCTTTTTTACGTATTTTTTCGTAGTTGAGTCGCTCGGTCTGACGATTGGATTTTTTCACTGGCTTGGTCTTCAACTCAATTGGATGGACGAGGCAGCCTTCGAGATGCTTAGCCGAAAGCTTCAGCGTTGGTGGGCGCGTGGCGTTTTCTGGGGCTGCATTCGTATTTATTCGATGGAGATATCGATCGAAGGGCTTGAAAATCTAGAAGATCCGAACCCTGCCGTGGTGCTTTCGCGGCATGCCAGCACGCTGGATACGATGGTGCCGCTGGCGATTGTGCGCCAGCTCAAGATGTTTCGATACGTTATCAAAGCGGAGCTTCTCAATGTTCCGGCGCTGGATGTGATCGGGCAGCGTTTTCACAATCTTTTTGTTGTGCGGGGTGGTGCAGATCCGGAAGTCGAAGTGAGCAAGGTTCTGGCACTCAGCCAGGAAATGGAGCCAAACTCGGCGCTGGTTATGTATCCGGAAGGAACGCGTTTCTCGAATGAAAGACGTCAACGTCTCCTCGAGAAGTTTCAAGACGATCCCGGTCAACTCGCTGTTACACAATCGCTGCAGCACACGCTTCCGCCGCTGCGTGAGGGGTCGATTCGACTGCTTGAATATGCGACCGAGGCCGACGTGGTCTTCATTGCTCACCGCGGCGTGGATGCAGCGCGCTCGATGGGGTCGCTGATTTCAGGTGCAATGACGCAGGCTCATCTTGAAATCAGGATCTGGCGAATTCGAGCGGCCGAGGTTCCGCGTGAAACGGAGCGGATTCAGGAGTTTCTTGTTGAAAACTGGCAGCGGATCGATCGTTTTGTTCAAGAAGCTCACCTTCCTGTGGCAGCTACGCAGAAATCGCTGTCGAGCGGGAATTGAAGAAAAGGCGGCACGTAAAAGACAAAAAACCG
>JBEBSM010000359.1:0-3915 GCA_040394315.1 Lujinxingia vulgaris | reverse complement strand
TACTGGTCTGGCCCATAGCCTCACAAAAGGTGGAAAGGTGCAGTGTTTTTGTGGCAAGCGGTGATAGTTACACTTGATTCGGGCCGTGTTTTACGGTGTGTCCGCGTTGGAATCAAGTGTGGAAGTGGGGGGCGTCTTGGTATTGGAATTGGCGTCGGAAGTGGCGTCGGATGTCGTCGCACTTCCAGCGCGCGCGGAACCGTGATAGACGGGTCTGGGCATACCCTGGCGTCCCATGACCGAGGAAACCTCGCGTTTGATATTGCGGAGCCGCATTTCAGCGGTTTCGGCCAACGGACTGAGCGGGTACGTACGAAGAAAAGCCTGATAGCCGCTGAGCGCGCCGTCGTAATTTCCAAGACGGTAATGCACTTCGGCCTCTTCAAAGAGTGCGGTCTCGGTTGGCCGCGAACTCTCGCAGCCGGTCAGGAACGGCGCCGTTGAGACCAACATCACCACTACGAACACAAAACTTCGAATCATGGTCACTGGCCAGGCTTTGGATTTTTGAGAGGAAAACAGATTCATGAGCGACGCAAATAACAACGATACAATGAATGAAACGAACGATAAGCCGGTGAGCCACAGTGGTTTTGTTGCACTGGTTGGCCAGCCCAACGTCGGCAAATCAACCTTGATGAATGCCGTGCTTGACGTCAAGCTCGCCATCATCACAAGCAAGCCGCAGACGACGCGCAATCGGATTTTAGGTGTACACACGATTCCGGAGAAAGGACAAATTTGTTTTGTCGATACTCCGGGTTTGCATCAGTCTAAAAACCGATTGAATCAGGCGATGAATCAGACTGCATTGCAGAGCCTGGATGAAGTCGATGTGGTGTGTCATCTGGTGGATGCGGCTGCGTTGACGAGCCAGATGCGTCGCGATCCGAGCGCGTATTTGCCGGAAGACGAAGCGTTCGTGATGGGGCTTTTGGCTGATGTCGAAGTGCCACGTATTTTGATCATCAATAAGATCGACCTGATTGCGGATAAGTTGCAGCTTTTGCCGTTGATCGAGCGTTTGTCGGCCGAGGCCAACTACACGCACGTGATACCGGTGAGCGCGGAAGAGGGCACGAATATTCCGGATCTGGTGAAGTTGATTCTGGCAACACTTCCGGAAGCGGACCCGTTGTTTCCGGATGATATGTTGACCGATCAGGCGGAGCGTTTTCTGGCGGCAGAGTTTTTGCGCGAGCAGATTATGCTTTTGACGCGTAAGGAAGTGCCGTACAGCGTTGCGGTTGAGATCGAGCGTTTTGTGGAGATCCCCAAGCGTAACTTGATCGAAATCAACGCCGTGATTCACGTGGAGCGCGAAACGCAGCGTGGGATTTTGATCGGTGAGGGCGGTAATCGTCTAAAAGAAATCGGAACAAGAGCACGTAAGCAGATGGAAGATTTCTTCGGTCGACGTGTGTTTCTTGAGACCTTCGTGCATATCGAGCCAAATTGGACGGAGAATGCGAAGCATCTCCAACGTTTTGGTTACGAGTGATCGCAGTACCTTCAAAGGCAGTTTGAGTATCTCTTCTATTAAATTGGTCATCCTGTTTTTGAAGAGCAAAACATTGAAAAGTTGGACGTCAGTACGTCTGTAAGGGATATACCATGAGTTTTCTCATCGCAATTGTTGGCCGCCCGAATGTGGGAAAGAGCCGCATGTATAACCGCCTCATTGAACAACAAGCCGCGATTGTTCACGATTTCGAGGGTGTCACGCGCGACCGTCAGTACGGTGAGGGCGAGTGGTACGGTCGGCCGTTTACGGTGATCGATACGGGCGGTTTTGTGCCGTCCAGCGAAGATTCGATTCTGGTGCAGATGCGTAATCAGGCGCAGCTTGCAGTGGATGAAGCGGACGCAATTTTGTTTATGTGCGACGGGCGTGCGGGGCTTGCACCTGGCGACAGCGAAATTTTCGAGATGCTTCGGCGCACGGATAAGCCTGTTTTTGTAGCGATCAATAAGATCGATAAATACAAAGATCAGGAAGGTCAGATGGTCGAGTTCTACGAAATGGGCGTGGAACTGTATCCGATGAGTGCTGAGCACGGCATTGGTATCGAGCAGTTGATGGACGATATCACGAAGGATATTCCGGTTGGCGGCGAGATTATCAAAGACGAGCCGTATGCGCGGATTGCGGTTTTGGGTAAGCCGAATGCTGGAAAGTCTAGTCTTATCAATGCGTTGCTTGGTGAAGATCGTTTGTTGACGAGCGATATTCCGGGGACGACGCGTGACTCGGTTGATACGCGGTTGACGGTCGGCGACAAGGAATATTTGTTGATCGATACGGCTGGTTTGCGTCGCAAACGTAGCATTACGCATAAGCTCGAAGAATTTTCGGTTGTGCAGGCGATTCGAAGTCTGGATCGTGCAGACGTTGCGTTGTTGGTTATTGACGCGGCGGAAGGTGTCACGACGCAGGATAAGAAGATTGCGGCGGTTATTAAAAACCGTGGTCGTTCGTGCGTGATTCTGGTCAATAAATGGGACCTGATCGAGAAAGAGACGGGGACGGCGGAAGAATTCGTGCGTTATTTGCGCGATGAGCTGATTTTCGTTGATTACGCGCCGGTTTTGTTTGTTTCGGCCAAGACGCGTCAACGGGTTCATAAGGTTCTTGAGCTTGTGGACAAGACCTTTGATCAATATACGCGTCGTGTTTCGACGTCGGATGTTAACAAACTGGTTGCCGATGCGGTTGAGCATTACTCGCCGCCGGTTCAGGGCAATCGTCACCTGAAGATTTACTACGCATCGCAGGTCGCGACGCGTCCGCCGACATTTATGTTCGTGGTCAACTACCCGACCGGTGTTGCGCCGTCGTATCGTCGCTTTCTGGAAAACCAGATTCGTGCGAAATATGGCTTTGAAGGAACACCGCTTCGTACGGTAATTCGTGCTCGAAAAGGGCATGAGGAAGAAGACGAGCGTTAAGAATCGAGCAACCCGCAAGGAGTGACACCGTGTATCGAATCCCTTTAGGTCCCTTTGAAGTACATCATCCGATTGGTCGCGGCGGCATGGGTGAGGTGTGGAAAGGGGTACACGGTGCGGGGGGCTTGCCGGTTGCGGTCAAAGTAATTCAGGCCGAAGCACTCAAGCGTGCGGACTTTGGTGAGGTTTTTGGCAACGAAGTTCGCGCGGTGGCGGGATTGGATCATCCGGGTATCGTGGTGGTTTTGGATTACGGTCAGATTTCGGCGGAGGCATCCGCTGCAAGTCACGGTCAGATGACGGAGGGCAGCCCGTATTTGGTGATGGAATTCGCCGAACAGGGCTGCCTGACCGGTACAATGCATCAGTTGAATTGGCGCGGATTGCGCGAGATTTTGCTGGATGTATTGGATAGTCTGGCGCATGCGCACGCGCGTGGGATTATTCACCGCGATATCAAACCAGAAAACTTATTGATGGGCTGTTCGGGTGCGAAAACCGCCAAGCTGACGGACTTTGGTCTGGCGCACATTCCGGATCAGACGCAGCGCTCGGGGCTGGTGGAGGATTGTTGGGGAACGCCTTTGTATATGGCGCCGGAGCAGTTTCGGGGATTTTGGCGCGATTATGGTCCGTGGACGGATCTGTATGCGTTGGGCGTGATGACGTATGAGATTGTGAGCGGGCAGTTGCCGTTTTTGGGCGACACGTTTTTAGAACTTGGTAAAGCACACGTTTTGAATGCGGTTCCGGTGTTGCAGCCGCGATTTGCGGTTCCGGCGGGGCTGGATGCTTGGATCGATCGTTTGCTTCGTAAATCTCCTCGGGATCGGTTTCAGTTCGCGGCGGATGCGGCCTGGGCGCTTGAGCAGTTGGGAGATGTTGCGGAGAGCGAATCGTCGTCGTTCGAGAGCGGATCAGAAGCGGCTTTGCGCGGCTCGACGGTTGCGTTTTCGCAGACACGGG
>JBEBSM010000358.1:0-3921 GCA_040394315.1 Lujinxingia vulgaris | reverse complement strand
TGGATGATCTCAAGCTGTGGGATACACTCACCACCTGGACCACGTTTAAATCCAGCAGCACAACCACGCGGCGCAGCTTTCTTCACTTCAACACGGCTCACGCGCAATTTGTTGATAATATCCAGCTCTTCCAAAACGCTACGCAGTGTACGACGTTTTACCGTAATCGTATCCAGATCGTCACGATGACGAAGCAACAACGTGAGTTTTCCGCGGGTCTGAGCAATCGTCAACAATTCGGACTCATCCGGTGTCAACGACGCCGTTACCGTCGAATAAGCTCCGCGCTGCTGACGATTGTCGACAGCAATATCAGAGATCTCCTGGCCAACGGCCAGCAAGGTAACGTTTTGAAGAAGGTTCATGGTTACGTAACCGACGCCATCACCACCAGCCTCGGGAACCACGTCGTCTTTGTTACCCATCGGAAATGTACCGAGAACGTCGATACGATCGCCCGGACGCAACAATCCCGAAACACCGCTGATCGCGTCGACCGGAATCGACATCGCACGCTCGCCCTGAGGAATACGACCGGACAATGTGCGCGCCACTTCCGCGACAGCAAAGTCACTCGTCAAAATCATCGCGCCCTTTTTAAGGGTTTCCGATACCGGCATCTCAAGATAAGTCGCAAGGTCGCGGTAAAGCAACGGATTTGCAGGCAAGAAACGCTGTGGAACTTTCTTAATTTCCACACGATCCTGCGTCAGCGGACTTCCTGCAGGAATGTCCGTCAATGCATGGACAACCTCAATATCATCCGCATGGTACATCTTGGTCTGCTTTTCTTTTTCCATCAAAAACAGGAACATCAGAAGTGCAGCAAACGAAGCAACCAGACCAGCTGCAATTAGTAATTTTTTCTTCGCCATTTTTTTTAATTCTCCTCGCAGAGATAAATGCGTTCAGGGCTTCTCAAGCGTAAACTCACGATAAAATCTACTAATTTGCAGATCAACAATCTTCTCGCCAGACCGCAAAAAAACGACGTCACCACTCTCTGGTTCTACATTTATGAAAGAAAGTATAACAGGTGACGCGCTCATTCATAGGTCTCGCAAATAACGGTGCTTTTTTCAATGTAACAGACACTTTTTGAGCAGTCCAGAGCAAATCAGACTTCATTTCCGAGGCTTATTCCCGTGATTTCTCCACGCCGCGCACGTCCACACTGGATGCAACGATCTGCGCCAATAACCGTGGACGGTGACCAAGCTCGCCTCGCGCACGCTGGCTGTTTACATGAACACCGTACCACTGCACTTCGCCACTTTGCAAATCCCGCCCTCGCCGAAGGCCCTGTAAATCCCCCAGGCTGTCCGTCAACGACTCGGGTGCGTATTTGGCGAGCTTGCCGACAATTTGGCGAGCCCTTGAGCCGGCGAGTTTTTCAGCGAGTTCGGTGATTAGATGTGTGGGATGAGTGTCGGTTAGAAACTCGTCGACGCTACGATCATCGTCTTCGAGTGCCTGAACAATCAGTTCGCGCACGCGTTGCACGTCCGTATTGATCCCGCCCAGCGCATATCGCCTGCCAGCACGGCCACGTTCCATTGCAGCTACTAACGCTCCGGCCACATCACGCACATCCACAACATTGAGACGCTGTTGTGTCGCGCCATCGTCTTTTGCAGTCCCAGTCACCGCCGGCTCGTGCAGAATTTCTCTCAAGATTTCGCTCGCTGGCGAATCTATGCAACCTGGTCCTAAAACAAGCGATGGAAGCGCGACAACGATTTCCAAACCCTTATCAAAGTACCGATAGAGTTCGGCTTCCATGCTGTATTTAGCCTCATAATATGCACCAGAAAACTGGCCGGGCGTATAAAAGTCGGCTTCGTCATAAACCCGATCCGGCTCTCCATTGTTCATCGTAGAAATGCTGGATACATACACGATCCGAACAACCTTTTGCGCAAGACATTCGTCTAATACACGACGTAACTCTCCCACGCCGCGCCGTCTCGCGTCGGACACCGACACAGCGGCCGACTCAGGCTCGTATCCAGCCGCATGAATTACGGCGACACAGCCCTGCAAAGCTGATCGAATTGATTCTGAATTCCCGAGATCAACTTCAACCCACTCCGCATCAAGAAGGCCTATCACTTCTTCGCGCTGAGAATTTTCATACGTCGCACGAACCGCGTGCCCGCCCTTGCAAAGCGTACGCACCACTTCTTTGCCAACAAAACCGCTTCCACCCAACACTAAAATCTTTGGCTTCATAAACCCTTCAACGATGTTCGCTCGCCATCTTCGATCAACCTACAAACACCAATCACCGGCCGAAATTAAATTTGTGGCCAACGTCACGCCCTGTAAATACAAGCAAATCCCGATAAAAACAGCCTGAAAATCGGTTATCGGCTAGCACGAACCCATGCCGATGACCAATTCTGACAACGCAGCTCTCTTCTACTTTCAACGGTTTTCAGTGAATTCTGAAATTCTGGCCACTTTACAGTCTCGCACTTTTTCGTTAGTTCATTAGCACGCTGCAAAGATCCAGCAATTACATACGACAACATAGTCCGGCCGGGACGCGCACTCGATCGATTGAGTACACGGTAGCTCCAGCCGGTTTTTGCAACCAACTGATCCATCAGGAGATGCTCATGTCGCAAATCAAGAACCTCGGAATCACAGGATACGATAGCCTTCGCTTTGTTACCCTCGATCTCGATCGCAGCAGCAAGTTCTATATCGACAAGCTCGACTTCAAACTCTCCGCGCGCTCCACACCGGAACTTGAAGAAAAAACCGGTGATCGCAGCGCAGTTTATGAAGGCGGCGATCTGCGCATCGAAGTCGTCGAATCGCTTCGCCCGGACTCCTGGGCGGCCTACCATCGGAAATTCCACTCTGCCGGTATCGCCACCGTGAATTTCCGGGTCAAAGACATCGAATACGCGTTTAAAACGATCGAAGAACGCGGCGGCACACCGCTGGACGACATTCGCACCGTGACTGACGCCGACGGCGGAACCTACCGATCTTTTGAGATCGCAAGCCCGCTTGGCAATACAACGTACGGTTTTGTCGAGAAAAACAACTTCAAAGCCTACGCGCCAGGTTATGAAATCCTAAACGAAGGCGGAAAAAACCGCTTTGATTTCACCTACGTCGATCACCTCACGACCAATGTTCGCACGCTCAAGCCACTCGTCGACTGGTTCCGTGATGTCCTCGGTATGGAGCAATTCTGGGAAATCGAGTTCCATACAAGTGATCTCGACCCAACTCGCACGTCCGGCTCCGGTCTGAAATCAATCGTTATGTGGGATCCAGAAAGCGGCATCAAATTCGCGAACAACGAACCCCGTCGCCCGTTCTTTAACGCCTCGCAGATTCAGAAATATCTCGAAGATTTCGGCGGCGGCGGAATCCAGCACGCAGCGATCGGCGTCACCGACATTATTTCATGCGTTGAAGAACTGCGCGATCTCAACATCGAATTTCTCGACACCCCGCAGACCTACTACGATCAGTCCCCGGCCCGCCTTAAAGAGCAGGGCGTCAGCAAAATCGATGAAGACTACGAGGTACTGGCCAAAGCCGGCATTCAGATCGATGGCGCGGACGAAAAATATCTCCTTCAAATCTTTATGAAGGAAGCCGCCCTGTTGTACGAACAGCCCGAAGCTGGCCCATTCTTCATCGAGCTCATCCAACGAAAAGGCGACCAGGGTTTTGGCGGCGGAAACTTCCGCGCTCTTTTCGAAGCAATCGAGCGCAATCAAACTGCCGGCTAATCGACATTTCTAATTGTTGATACCGCTAAAAAACCCAACTGATATTGAAACTAGGTATCATTATCTACTTGACACCTCCCCGCGATCTATTATCTATAGCGCATTAACCACTGGGAGGTGTCATGCTAGATTCCGTAAATTCGCAACAAGTCGTCAAGTTTTA
>JBEBSM010000357.1:0-3933 GCA_040394315.1 Lujinxingia vulgaris | reverse complement strand
TTTGGATGAGTAAATACGTAATAACCCACGGCACAAAAAACCGTCACGACTATCACTGTCACAATTACACGCGTCATATTCGTCTGCTCGAAGCCTGGAAACCAAAACAGTTCTCCGTAATACGCTACCAGCCTTCGCCGCGGACGCAAGAAAACCGGGCCGCCATCTCCTGCTTTTTCTGCAAAGAGACAGCGGCCCGGCAATTTCGTGCTAACCACGTAGAACACACACCTTACTTAGTGCTTACCTGTGCATGCGTGTTCAACGAAGAATTAGTAGCCTGAAGGAGCTGCACCATCATGCGATGGTCCACCACCCGTTGAATCATCCGGGTGCATGGGCTCAACCGAATCCGAAGGCGCTGCCGGCTCATCTTTCGAAGGCTCGATGGATTTTGCAGGCTCTTCCAGTGGGCCACCACCCATTCCTTCACCCGTTCCACCTGCAGCAAGCTTCGTAAAGCCAATGCCTGACTCTACAAAGAAGTTCTGAACATCTCCGAGCTGCATCGCAAGGCTGCGCTCACCCGTGATCTTCTCCGCTGCACTTTTCACAGGCTCTGTAACCTGAGCGGACTCCGGATAGCCTTTTTCTTGAATATCACTGAAAAGTGCCGATGCGTCCTTGAAAGCCTGGCTTGCAAGCTTGGCCTGGAGGCGAGGACCGTCAGCTTTTTGAATTTCGCTCACGGATTTCTCAAGATCTTTATGACGCTGCTTGAGCTCTTTTTCACCGTCGCCCTTTTGAATGAAGTCTTTGGACGTTTTCGCGAATTGTTTAAGCCCATTCACTGTATAGTCTGTCGACTCAGTCAGAACAAAATTCGCGTAATCCTTTACTTTACCCGTTTTCTCGATGGGCCCTCCACCAAACGGGTTTTCTCCCTCACTCATCATGCCACCAGCCTCTTCACGCTGGCTTTGGCGGTTCTCGCGATTCTCCAGACGATTATCGCGGTTCTCATTTGCCTTATCGATATCTTGTTCGTTGATATCCCCACTCTGTGCCAATGCCCCCGGCTCAGCACTTACAGACGAACCGGCAAGCAGAAGGACGGCCGCAACAATCGCTGCTAACACACTTCCACTCAAACCTTTAGACTTTCGATTTTGGATATATTTCATGCTGTACTCCCTCTGTGCTTGCGTCAAATTACCTGACTCGTGCTTTCAACTCCGCCGCGCCGAACCTCAAAACCACTGGGTCTCAAGACGATTAGTCCGCGGCGAACTCGTGCAATCGGATCATCTCCGACCACCTACAGGAAGAAACATAAACCCGCCCACAATTTGCCAAACTATTCAGTTATTTCAACGACTTAGAAAGCTTACGCATCGTCCGCAAACCGCCCCGCAAACTCGATACCCGAAACCCTATCTTGCGCAGTCCTTCCGCCAGCAAAGCACTCTTCAGCCCCACCTCGCAGCACAACAAATAATGCGGCTCACGCGGCAATAATTGAAATTGCTCAAGCGCAACATCATAGTCCAAATGCACAGATCCTGGATAATTCCAGCCCGTAAAAGACGACCGCGTCCGAAGATCGATCACCTGCGCACCCACCGGTATTTCCTCTACCTCAACGCTTATCTCCGCCGGATCTGGCAATATCTCCCCAAGCTCCAGCACCCGCCGATGCTCCACCAACATCGGCAACAACAACGGATCGAGCAGCGCCTCCTGCACATCCAGCGCCGCAACCGTCGAGCGGATCACCGGCTTGCCACCGCCCAGAGCACAAAACTCCGGCACACCCGCACACGCATCATACGTCCCGATCTTCATCGCTATATCGATGATCTCATCCTTATTGAACCCAATCAGCGGACGAAACACAGGCGTCGCAACCGGCACCGAAATCGCCGCGAGATTCATCATCGTCTGCGACGAAACCTGCCCCAGCGCCTCACCCGTAATCATCGCCGTCAGCCCCGCCTGCTCGGCCACCAGATGACCCGCACGAACCATCAAACGCTTCAGCAACAATTGCCACACGCCCCCCGAAACCTTCGCCTTCATCTCCGCAACCACGGGCCGAAAATCCACAATATGCAACCGCGGACTATAACCATGCGCCCAGCGTTTCGACAGCAAATGCGTCACTTCTCGCGCCGCACGCTGATGCGGCGGACCACCCAGATCAAAAAACAAAAAATCCAGCGCCACACCACGCTTCAAAAGCATCCACGACGCCACCGCCGAGTCAAAACCACCCGACATCAACGACAATGCCCTGCCCTCAACACCGGTCGGCAACCCGCCCGGACCGGCGATCTCCTTATCAAAGAAAAACGCCGTGCCCGGCCGCAACTCAAGCCCCACCGTAACTTCCGGATTGCCCAAGTCGACCTTGCCCCCAGCCGCCACCAGCGCCCCCCCCACCGCACGCTTGGCATCCTGCGAATTAAACGAAAAACGCGTCCGATTTCCTACCCGACGCGCATCCACCGCAAAACGCTGACCCGCAATTCGATCGCCAAACAACTCCACGGCGATTCGTACAACATCCTCAAGCGTCGTCCACGTGTACGCATGCGAGTAATGAAGCTTTTGAATCCCAAACACCCGGCTCAAAACCGCAACCGCACGCTCATCATCGGTCTCAACATCCAACCGATCCCAGTGCGTCGTCACCGTATGCTCGATCTTCGCCGTCCGAAGCGCCGCACCGATATTGGCGACCAAACGCCCCGTAAAATGCTTGCGCGTACCGGCCGACTTCGTTCCAACTTCACCCGATAAACGCACCACGATAACCAGACGTTCTTTTACTTCTACTGCTTGCATACTCACTTCCTTCAAACTTTCAGATTTTACGACGCTTTTCGTCTTCTGCATCCAGCGAAATCAGCAGTTCACGAATCATTTTCGCGGCCAACGCCGACGTAATCCCGCTCGAATCAAGCGGCGGACTCACCTCAACCAGGTCAAAACCCACCAGATTAAAGCGCGGCAAGAGCCGAACAATTTCAAGCGCTTCACGACTCGTCAGCCCACCGGCCTCCGGCGTACCCGTGCCCGGCGCATAAGCCGGATCCACCGCATCGATATCAAACGTGCAATACACCGGCCGATCACCCCACATCACACTGAGCTTCTCAAACTGACGATGCACCTCATTCACACCATCCGGATGAAGCTGCGGAATATGCTCACGCGCAAACTGCGCTTCCTCCGCCGGGCCACTACGGATCCCCAACTGCACAAGCCGCACCGGCTCATCATCCACCGAAAAACCCAGCGTATTCCAGCACTGCCGCAACGCCGTCGCATGACTCAGAGGTTCGCCCGCATAATGCTCACGCAGATCAAAATGCGCATCGATATGCAAAATCACCACGTCCGGAAAATACCGCCCGATCGCCCGCACAATCCCAGCCGTCACCAGATGCTCGCCGCCCAACCCAATCGGCCGCTTTCCAGCCGCCAGGATTTCCTCAACCGCAGCCTCAATCGCATCCAACGACCCGGCAGGATTGCCAAACGGAAGCTCCACATCACCCGCATCGAAGAACGAATCCTCCTCAAGCTCGCGATCTTGCTCGATCGAATAGACCTCCAGATTGTCCGAAAAATAACGGATTTCCTTTGGCCCCAACCGCGTACCCGTCCGAAAACAGCACGTAAAATCCATCGGCATTCCAAACAAAACATTGCGCACACCGTCCATCGACGGAGCCGAACCGATAAAAGAGCCATACGGCTGATGAAGCAACGACATATTTTTTCTCCGCGATGATCGACACAAAACCAAAATTTAAACCACACCCACGCGCCCCCTCTCTATACGAGAACGCCCCTCGAAACAACCCACACAAACCACCCACAAAAAAACCACTTCCCCCACACATCCCCCGGGCGAACACCCCGATCATCCAATCCCCATGCCCATTTCCGCCCCCCGCACCCTAGATCCCCCCACAAAACACACCC